>JADHQX010000080.1 GCA_016777745.1 Candidatus Pelagibacterales bacterium | reverse complement strand
ATTAATTTTTTTGTATCAGTGATAATTAGTGGATTTATTTCAAGTAGACTTGCATCTTTTTCGACAAAAAATCTATATAAGTTTTTTATTAAATCATCTAATTGCTCTTCTAAAGACCCTGATAATCCTAAGCTATTTGCAATAGTTTTTATGTTTTCATTTGTAACACCTGTACTTGGTTCGATAAAAATAGTAGTAATTTCATCAGGCGTTTCTTCGGCAACCTTCTCAATATCCATGCCACCCATTTTGGATACAATAAATGCTACCTTGCTAGTTGAGCGATCTACTAAGCAGGATAAATAAAGTTCTTTTTCAATATCAGAACCATTTTCAATATATAATCTTTGCACTAGTTTTCCTTCGGGACCAGTTTGAGGTGTAATTAAATTCATTCCAAACATTTTTTTTGCCTCTAGAATTGCTTCACCAGCTGAACTGACAACCTTAACACCACCACCTTTGCCTCTACCGCCAGCATGAATTTGAGCCTTAACAACCCAAGTAGGTCCACTCACATTATTTACTGCAGTTTCTATCTCATTAGAACTATAAGCAACTGAGCCTGTAGATACAGGGATATCATATAATTTAAATAGTTCTTTTGCTTGGTATTCGTGAATATTCATAAATTATTTAAGAGTTGGATCAATATTTTTAGCGGCGTCAAATAGTTCTTTAACTGCATCGATTGAAATATCAAAATGTTTTTTTTCTTCCTCATCAAGATCTAATTCTACAACTTCTTGAATACCGTTAGCTCCAATTACAACTGGGACACCAACATATAAATCTTCAATACCGTATTGACCATCTAGATAGGCTGCACAAGGCAATGTTTTATTGAGATCTTTAAGGTATGATTCAGCCATTTCTACACCAGAAGCTGCCGGACCATAAAATGCTGAGCCAGTTTGAAGTAACTTAACAACTTCTGCCCCACCTTTTCTTGTTCGATCAATAATCTCGTCTAATCTTGCGGAAGATATTTTGCCTTCTTTAACAAAATCCATTAGTGGTCTTCCAGATACAGTAGTTCTATTTGGAACAGGAACCATAGTATCTCCATGTCCACCAAGCACAAAAGACTCAACTTCTTTAATTGGAACATTTAGTTCCTGTGAGATAAAATATTTAAATCTTGAAGTATCTAATATACCGGCCATTCCGATTACTTTGTTTTTTGGGAGACCAGAATATTTTTGCAATGCCATAACAATAACATCTAATGGATTTGTAATGCATATTACAAATGCATTTGGAGAAGTGTCTTTGATACCTTCAGCTACTTGTTTAATTATATTTAAATTTGTGCCCAATAAATCGTCTCTTGTCATTCCAGGTTTTCTTGGGACGCCTGCAGTAATTATAATTACATCTGAGTCTTTAGTGTCATCGTAATTATTAGTTCCAGATATTTGAACATCTAGACCGTCTACAGCTGTTGATTGAGATAAATCTAGTGCTTTTCCTTTAGCTATACCTTCAGCAACATCAAATAAAACCACATCGCCCAGTTCTTTCATTGCTATAAGATGAGCAAGTGTGCCTCCGATTTGACCAGAACCAATAAGTGAAATTTTAGATTTTTTCATAAAATGTAAGTGTTATATAGCCGTAAATTACCTACAAAAAGATGAAAATCAAGGGAAGAATAAATTATTTAAGATCTTCTATTTCATTGTGGGCATTATGAACTCAGCACCGCTTCTAATACCATTAGGCCATCTAGAAGTAACAGTTTTTAGTTTAGTGAAGAACCTAATTCCCTCCATTCCATGCATAGCATGATCTCCAAACAATGATCTTTTCCAACCTCCAAAGCTATGAAAAGCCATAGGTACTGGTATCGGTACATTTATGCCAACCATTCCAATTTGACATTGATTGCTGAATGCTCGAGCTGTATCGCCATCTCGAGTATATATGGTAACGCCATTACCAAACTCATGATCATTCACTAATTTTAAAGCTGAATCAAAATTATCTGATCGAACTACTGATAATACTGGTCCAAAAATTTCTTCTTTATATATCTGCATATCGCTAGTGACATTATCAAATAAACATCCGCCTAAAAAATACCCATTTTCATATCCTTGCAATGAAATGTCTCTACCATCAACAAGTAATGATGCTCCATCTTTTATACCTGAATCAACATAACCTTTTACTTTGGCTAAATGTGCCGCACTAATTAGTGGCCCCATTTCTACCTCGGGATCATTTCCAGGGCCTACCTTTAATGCTTGAACACGTGGTTGTAATTTTTCAATTAATGCATCGCCAATCCCACCAACGGCTACAGCAACTGAAAGAGCCATACACCTTTCACCAGCAGAGCCGTACCCAGCCCCCATTAAACCATCTGCAACTTGATCTAAGTCAGCATCAGGCATAATAATCATATGATTTTTTGCACCACCAAGTGCTTGAACTCTTTTGTTATGTTTAGATGAAGTATGATAAATATACTCAGCAATTGGAGTGGAGCCAACAAAGCTTACTGCAGAAACATCTGGATGCACTATTAGGTTATCGACTGCTTCTTTGTCACCATTCACTACATTGAAAACACCATCAGGTAATCCAGCTTCTTTTAGTAAATTACCTAATATAATTAATAGAGATGGATCTTTTTCAGATGGTTTTAAAATAAAACAATTACCACAAGCAATAGCCACAACAAACATCCACATTGGAACCATCGCTGGAAAGTTAAAAGGAGTTATACCAACACAGATGCCTAGAGGTTGCCGCATGCTCCAACTATCAATATTGGTTCCAACATTTTCAGAAAACTCACCCTTAATTAAATGTGGGACGCCACACATGAATTCTACAACTTCCATGCCCCTTGTTACTGAGCCAACTGCATCACTTAAAACTTTGCCATGCTCTTCAGTTACTTGCGCAGCCAACATATCCATATCTCGGATTAATAGCTCTTTAAACTTAAACATAATTCTAGATCTAGTAAGTGGTGGAGTTTTAGACCAAGAACTAAATGCAGATTTAGCAGATGTAATTGCAGCCTCAACATCTTTGCCATTGGCGAAACTAACTTCAGCTATTTTCTCACCCAAAGCTGGGTTAAATACATCTCCAAATCTGTTTGACTTACTGATATACTCTTCACCATTAATAAAATGATTGATTTTTTTCATAGTATATAAAAATTAATATTAATTATTGTAAATTATATTTGTTATAAAGACAAAGACAGACTTAACAATGCTTAAATTAGACTTACATGATTATACTCTAGAAGATGCCTATCAAAAGTGCCAAGAATTCATAAGTGAGGCTTATTTAAACCGCATTAAAAAAATTGAAGTTATTACAGGAAGAAGTGGTCCAATCTGCAAAGAGTTTCCATTCTGGGCTGAAAGCAATCATCAAGTACAATATATTGAACCCAGTTGGCATGGGGGAAGTTTTATTATTAAAATTCAGAAAAAATTTTAATTAACAAATACCTATTCATATTTATAGAACTGACAAACTGGCAATCAATTCATAGTGAATTGAAAAATCATTTGTATTATTAATTATAGTAATTTCAATAAGAGCACTAACCTATAATTCTTCCCCGATAATAAATTTAGTGCTCTTATAAAAAAACTAGGAAATATATGAAGATATTACAATTTTATTCAGTTCTTATTATACTAACTTTCTTCTCAATTTTTGCACAAATATTATTCATCTAATATTCTAAAATTGATTTAAGAAAAAAATAATGAAGTCACATATTAGACTTATATTATTTTAAGTTCGATTTTCAGCTATCATAGTCTTAATTCCAGCAATTGCTTTAGCTGGATTTAGGCCTTTGGGACAAGCTTGTGTACAATTCATAATGGTATGGCATCTATACACCTTAAAAGTGTCATCTAATTCTCTTAACCTTTCACTCCTAGCTTCATCTCGACTATCTTGTAGCCAGCGATATGATTGAAGTAATACTGCGGGTCCTAAGTATTTATCACTATTCCACCAATAGCTTGGGCATGACGTGGAACAACATGCACATAAAATGCACTCGTATAAACCATCAAGTTTAGCACGATCACTTTTAGTCTGAATATTTTCAATACCATCTTGTGTTTGTTTTTCTGATATATGAAGCCATGGTTTAATTGAGGTCAATTGCTTATAAAGATTTTTCAGATTAGTTACCAAGTCTTTAATTACTGGCATATGCGGTAATGGGTAAATAGCTACCTCACCTTTACAATCTTTAATCGGTTTTGTACAAGCAAGAGTATTAGTGCCATCTATGTTCATGGCGCAAGAACCACAAATACCTTCGCGACATGATCTTCTAAATGTTAAAGAAGGATCAATATCACTCTTAATTTTCATTACGGCGTCAAGGACCATTGGTCCACAATTATCCATATCAACTTCATAGGTATCAACGCGTGGATTTTTTTCATCATCTGGTGACCAGCGATAGACTCTAAAGTTCTTAATATTATCTGATTCAGTTGCAGATTTATAATATTCTCCCTCAACAAGCTTTGAGTTATCTGGAAGATTAAACTGTACCATTAGTAAACTCTCGCTTTAGGCTCAATATACTTTACCTCATTTGATAATGTATAAGTATGTACTGGTCGATAATCTAACGTGCAGTTATTATTATGTGCCCAAGCAAGTGTATGTACCATCCAATTTTTATCATCACGGTCTTGAAAATCGTCCCTTGCATGTGCCCCACGACTTTCTTTTCTATTGTAAGCAGAAGACATCGTCACTACAGCTTGTGAAATTAAGTTTTGAAACTCTAATGTTTCCAGAAGATCTGTGTTCCAGATCAAAGATTTATCTTTCACATTAATATCTGATGATTGTAACCAAATATCTTCAATTAATTTTTTACCCTCAGACATAATTTCTTCATCTCTGAATACCGCACAATGGTTTTGCATTACTTTTTGCATCTTGCCTCGAAGTTCTGCAGTAGGGTTAGAGCCATTTGAATGTCTAGTAGTATCAAATCGATTAACTACTTCATCAATCACACTCTGAGGAATATCTTTGTTTGGCTCACCTTTTTTAACTGTATCATTAATGCGATCAGAAGCTGCTTTACCAAACACTACTAAGTCAATAAGTGAATTTGAACCAAGACGATTAGCTCCATGTACACTAACGCATGCCGCTTCACCAGCTGCCATCAAACCTTCAACAGGTACTTCATCACCATCTATAGATGTCATTACCTCGCCATGGAAATTAGTTGGAATACCACCCATATTATAATGTACCGTTGGAATGATAGGAATTGGTTGCTTGGTCACATCAACGTCAGCAAAAATTTTAGCTGACTCAGATATACCAGGTAAACGCTCTTCTAAAACTTTAGAATCCAAATGGTCTAGATGTAAATAGACATGGTCTTTTTCATTGCCAACACCTCTACCTGCGATAATTTCTTTAGTGATTGATCTTGAAACAACATCTCTAGAAGCAAGATCTTTAGCTGAGGGCGCGTAGCGTTCCATGAATCTCTCACCCTCACTATTAACTAAATAACCACCTTCACCTCTAGCACCTTCTGTAATTAAACAACCAACTCCATAAATACCAGTTGGGTGAAATTGAACAAATTCCATATCTTGTAATGGTAGGCCTGCTCTTAAAACCATGGCATTACCATCTCCAGTGCAAGTGTGTGCTGAAGTAGCTGAAAAATAAACACGTCCGTAGCCACCAGTTGCTAAAATAGTTTTTTTAGATTTAAACACATGCAACTTGCCATCTTCAAGACACCAAGCAACTACACCGCAACATGCACCATCAACCATAAGAAGGTCTAAAACAAAATACTCAATATAATAATCGCAACCATGCTTCAAAGACTGACCGTAAAGAGTATGAATAATAGCGTGACCAGTTCTATCTGCAGCTGCGCATGTACGCTGGGCTGAACCTTCACCATAATTTTTGGTCATTCCACCAAAAGCTCTTTGGTAAATCTTTCCGTCCTCAGTTCTACTAAATGGAACACCATAATTTTCTAACTCTAAAACTGCTTTAGGGGCATTCTTGCATAGATACTCAATCGCATCTTGATCTCCTAACCAGTCAGAACCTTTCACGGTGTCATACATATGCCAACGCCAATCATCTTCACCCATATTACCAAGAGCTGCTGAAATGCCACCTTGGGCTGCAACTGTATGACTTCTAGTTGGAAATACTTTTGAGATACATGCCGTCTTGTAACCATTTTCCACAGCACCCACTGTAGCTCTTAAGCCAGCGCCACCAGCGCCAACTACTACTACATCATAATCATCATGGTATTCTATTTCGTATGACATTCTTATTTAATACATATTAATATTACTGACAATGAAACTACTCCTAAAAT
>JADHQX010000079.1 GCA_016777745.1 Candidatus Pelagibacterales bacterium | reverse complement strand
ATTTGGAAGCAAAAACTAATTTTAGTGAGAGTGATTTTTTTGTAAATTCTACAAATAAAAAAGCTGTAGATCTTGTTTCGTTATGGCCAGATTGGCACAATAAAGCGGCAATTATATATGGTGAAGGTAGATCAGGAAAGTCTCACCTTGGTAATATATGGATGCAAAGAGCGGATGCAAAATTAATTGATCTTAAAAATGATGATATAAATTTCAATAAAGATAGTAAAAGAAATTATCTTATTGATAATTTTTCACTAATTAAATCAGATCAAGAAAACATTATTCTAGATATTTTTAATCAATGTTTATTCAATGATAATTATATTTTATTTTTGTGCAGTGAAAACAAAGATATTAATTTTAAATTTAAAGATTTAGAATCTCGATTTAAGTCGATTTTATCTACTGTTATTGAAAAGCCCAACGATCAAATAATAGAAGTTTTAATAAACAAATATTTTTCAGACCATCAAATTTCAATTACAGTTGATGTCATTAAATATTTATCCAGTAGAGTTGTAAGAAGTTATAGTGACTTGTCTGACATGTTGATTAAAATTAATAATCTATCTCTTAAAAATAAACAAAAAATTACTATACCTTTCTTAAGAGAGAATTTTTTTAAGTAGAAATTTTTTAAAGCTATCTAATTTTTGATCAAAGTTTCTATTTTTTGTATTTCTTATTAATTTTACTATCCTAAAATCTTTTTTTGAAGCAGAAAGTATGGTTTTATCTGAAATAATCCAGTTCCTAGGTATATTTAGTTTTTGAGCTGACAGCTCTCTCCATTCAGATAAGATCTTTAATCTAGATTTTATAATAATTTTTTTTCTATAATTTATTTTTTTGTATGATTTTTTTGGATTATAAATCTCATTAATATCTTTTAACTTTTCTATTTCAGATCTAAATAATCTAATTTTTCTTTTAGCTTTTATCTTAGATTCTAATTCCTTATATAAAACTGGTAAGTATTCAACATCTAATGCAGCATATTCAATTTGCTTGTCCTTTAAAGGTCTTCTACTCCAATCAGAAACCTGAAATTTTTTACTTAATTTTTTATCACATAATTTTTCAACCAAATTAGCATAACCAATATCAGTTTCTTCTAATATGAAGTTTGCTGCTATTTGAGTATCATAAATAGGCCAGGGGATTACATTGAAGACGTTCATTAGAACCTCTATATCTTGCCTTGATGAGTGGAAAACCTTTAAAATTTTAGGATCAATAAAAATCTCCTTAATAACATTTAGATCCATACCTTTGGCTAGTGGATCTATGAGGTACACTTTTTTCTTTGTTTTTATTTGTATTAAGCAAAGTTTTGGCCAGTAAGTGTTATTTCTTAAAAATTCCGTATCAACAAATAATACTTCATTTTTTTTCAGTGTTTTAGTGATCTTTATTAGTGATTTATTATCTTGGACTAATTCCATATAATTAACTATACAGTACCTTTAAATTATTAGTATGAATAAATATAGATCACATAATTGTAACGAGCTTAATATAAATGATATAGATAAATCTATATCTATATCTGGATGGATTAATCGTAAAAGAGATCATGGAAATTTATTATTTTTAGATCTTAGAGATCACTATGGAATAACTCAGTGCGTAATAGATAACTCTAAAATTGAAATTCTAAATCTAATTGAAAACTTAAGAGTTGAGTCTGTAGTAAAAATTATTGGTAAAGTTGTTAAGAGAGAAATTGAAACTATTAATAGTGAACTTAAAACGGGTGAAATAGAAATTGCCATTGATACAGTTGAGGTTTTATCTGATGCGGAAGAACTTCCAATGCCTGTTTTTGGTGAAGCAAATTACCCAGAAGATATTAGGCTTAAATATAGATTTTTAGATGCCCGAAGAGAAGGTTTACATAAAAATATTCAATTGAGATCGGATGTAATAGCTTTCATCAGAGAGCTAATGACTAATGCTGGATTTCTTGAAATGCAAACTCCAATTCTAACTGCCTCTAGTCCTGAAGGGGCAAGAGACTATTTGGTACCAAGTAGAATTCATCCTGGAAAATTCTATGCATTGCCCCAAGCACCGCAGCAGTTCAAGCAGCTAATTATGGCCGCTGGTTTTGATAAGTATTTTCAAATTGCTCCATGTTTTCGAGACGAGGATGCTAGAGCTGATCGAAGTCCTGGAGAATTTTATCAACTTGATATGGAAATGTCATTTGTTGAACAAGATGATGTTTTTAATGCTATTGAACCTGTACTTCAAAAAGTATTTGAAAAATTTTCTGATAAAAGAGTTGGTGAAAGTCCATTCCCTCGCATTACATATGCCGACGCAATGAAATATTACGGATCTGATAAACCTGACTTAAGAAATCCAATTATTCTATCTAATTTAACTAATATTTTTAATTCACCAGAAGTATCTTTTGAAGCTTTTAAAAAGTTAATCAAAAATGGCGCTGAAGTAATTGGCATACCTTGTCCCAATGGATCTAAGCAAGCTAGAAGTTTCTATGACTCAATGAACAATTGGGCAATAAAAGAAATGAATGCTCCGGGTTTGGGGTACATTATATTTGATAAAATTGATGGAGCGTTAAAAGCAAAAGGACCTATCGCCAAATTTATTCCAGAAGACCAACTTAAAAAGATATTTGAAGAATCCAATTTATCTTTTGGTGATGCTATTTTCTTTTCTTGTTCAATGCCTAAAACTGCATATGAATTAGCTTCTGCAACTCGTGACAGAGTTGGAGTAGAGCTGGATTTAATTGAAAAAGACGTCTTCAGATTCTGCTGGATTATTGATTTTCCTATGTATGAATTTGACGAACAAAACCAAAAAATTGATTTTAGTCATAATCCCTTCTCTATGCCACAGGGTGGAATAGAGGCTCTTAAAACAATGGATCCACTCGACATACTCGGCTATCAATATGATATTGTTTGTAATGGTATTGAGCTATCTTCCGGTGCAATTAGAAATCATATTCCTGAAATTATGTTTCAAGCTTTTGAAATAGCAGGTTATAAAAAAGAACAGGTCCTAGATAAATTTGGAGGCATGATTAACGCATTTAGTTACGGTGTACCGCCACATGGTGGAATAGCACCAGGGATTGATAGAATTATAATGCTGTTAGCAGATGTTAAGAATATAAGAGAAGTAATTCTATTTCCAATGAATCAACAGGCGCAAGATTTAATGATGAATGCGCCAGCTGAGGTATCGGATGATATATTGAAAGAGTTGTCTCTATCTAAAATAGAACCTTCTATTAATTAAGAGCAACCAGTCGTTGCACCACAACTATCACATTTTAAACAGGTACCATTTCTTACTAAGGTAAAAGCACTACATTCTGGACATGCATCACCTTCATACCCCATCATTCTAGCTACCTGAACCTTACTCGCCATAGGATCACTAGAGGTACTGGACTTAATAGCATCTGGTGTAACGGAAGCTCCTTGTTCAACTTTAGGACTTTCACTGTAAGAGCCTGCATTATTAGAAGAGTTTACTACCATTAAGTTTTCTGATGTTTGTCCTCTTAAAAATCCCTGACTAGACATTTTTTTAACAATTTTCCATGGAATTTGATTTTTTTTCAACGCTCCTTCTTCAGCACCAGCTCCAAGAGAAAAATCTACATCTGAACTATCGGTATGAGCTAAATCGTTTCTACCAAGATATGAGACAGCAAGTTCTCTGAATACATAGTCTAGAATTGAGGTTGAGTTTTTAATTCTATTATTTCCTTGAACTACACCCGATGGATCAAATCTAGTAAATGTAAACGCTTCCACATATTCTTCGAGAGGCACACCGTATTGTAGACCGATAGATATAGCAATTGCAAAGTTGTTCATAAGACTTCTAAGGAACGCACCTTCTTTATGCATATCAATAAATATCTCTCCTAAAGTACCATCTTCATACTCACCCGTGTGTAGATAGACTTTATGACCACCAACTATAGCCTTTTGAATATAACCTTTTCTTCTATCTGGAACTTTGTTTCTTGCACCGTAAACAGCTTGCTGAGCTGCTTGTTGCGCAATCGCCATTGTTTGCTCAATAGGGGTAGGTTTTGAAATTATTTCTTCTTCTTCATCTTCAATATCCTCAACTAACTTAGAGGCTAGAGGCTGACTAAGTTTTGAACCATCTCTATAAAGTGCGTTAGCTTTAGTACCAAGCTTCCAAGACATTAAGTAAGCTTCCATGCAATCGTCTACACTAGCATCATTTGGCATATTTATTGTTTTAGATATAGCGCCTGAGATAAAAGGTTGGGCTGCAGCCATCATTTTTATGTGACTTTCAGTAGATAGGAATCTTTTTCCAATTTTACCACAAGGATTAGCACAGTCAAAAACACTTAAATGCTCATCTTTAATATGTGGGGCTTCCTCTAGAGTCATTGTTCCACAGCAGTAAGTATTAGCCTCATCAATTTCTTTGCTAGAAAAACCTAGCTCAGAGAGCATATTAAAGTTGAAATCATTTAACTGTTCTTCTGAGAAATTCAGAACGTCTGTGCAGAATTCTTTACCAAGAGTAAAAATATTAAATGAAAATCTGATATCAAAAACATTTTTTAAATTACTCTCAAGAATATTTAATTCTTTTTCAGTAAACCCTTTTTCCTTGAGAGTTTCGTGGTTTATGAATGGCGCAGTTTCAAGAGTGCCATGTCCAACTGCATAATTAATAATTTCGGTAATTTCACCTTCTGTATATTGAAGTTGATTTAATGCATCTGGAACTGTTCTGTTTATAATCTTAAAGTAGCCACCACCTGCAAGCTTTTTAAACTTCACCATAGCAAAGTCAGGCTCAATACCAGTTGTATCGCAATCCATAACAAGACCAATTGTTCCAGTTGGCGCAATTACTGATGTTTGAGCATTTCTATAGCCATATTTTTGACCTAACTCATATGCCGTATCCCAACATTTTTGTGCTTCCATGCCAAGCTTAGTATCTCTTACATTTTCAATAACAAGTGGGACAGGGTTAGTATTTAATTCTTCGTATCCATCGGAGTGTCCATATGCTGCTCTTCTATGATTTCTAATAACTCTTAACATATGTTTAGAGTTTTGAGCATAACCAGGGAAGGGTCCAAGTTCTCCAGCAATTTCAGCTGAAGTTGCATAGGATGTACCTGTCATTAGAGATGTAATTGCCGCACAAATAGATCTTCCCTCATCGGAGTCATATGAGATTCCTTTGGACATAAGAAAGCCACCCAAGTTTGCATAACCAAGACCAAGAGTCCGATACTCATAAGAAAGTTTGGCAATTTCTTTTGACGGAAATTGTGCCATCATAACTGATATCTCTAAAATCAATGTCCAAATTCTTATAGCGTGTTTAAATAAGTCAATTTCCAATGATTTATTCTCATCCATAAAAGTCATTAAGTTTAAAGAAGCAAGGTTACATGCAGTGTTGTCTAGAAACATGTATTCTGAACATGGATTAGAAGCTTTAATTTCACCACTGGCGGGACAAGTGTGCCAATCATTAACTGTTGTATGAAACTGAATTCCAGGATCAGCGCATGACCATGCTGCGTAGCCAACTTCATCCCACAACTCTTTAGCTCTTACAGTTTTATTTATAGCACCATCAGTTCGATTAATTAAATTCCAATCCTTATCTTCAATTACTGCATTTATAAAATCATCAGTTACACGAATTGAATTATTAGAATTTTGCCCTGAAACAGTTAAGTAAGCCTCTGAATCCCAATCACTATCATATGTATCAAATTCAATAGATTTATACCCTTGTTTAGCAAAATGAATAACTCTCTGAATATAATTTTCAGATACTTCAGATTTTCTCGCTGATATAATTTCTCTTTTTAACGCAGGGTTTTTACTTGGATCAAAACAACTCTCGCCGTCACCTTCACAGTTATGGCATGCGTTCATTACTTGCTTTAGGTGTTTTGAACATAGTTTTGAACCAGTTACCAGTGCTGCCACTTTTTGTTCTTCAGTAACTTTCCACTTTATAAACTCTTCCACATCTGGATGATCAATATCAACAACAACCATTTTTGCAGCTCTTCTAGTTGTGCCACCAGATTTGATAGCGCCTGCAGCTCTGTCACCAATCTTTAAGAAACTCATCAAACCAGATGATCTACCACCACCAGAAAGACCTTCAGTACTACCTCTTAAATTTGAAAAATTTGTTCCAGTTCCTGAGCCATATTTAAATAAACGAGCCTCTCTTACCCATAAATCCATGATGCCACCTTCGTTTACTAAGTCGTCATCAATTCCTTGAATAAAACATGCATGAGGCTGAGGTCTTTCATAAGAGCTAGCTGATTTAGTAAGTTTACCGGTAATATGATCGACGTAGTGATGTCCTTGTG
>JADHQX010000005.1 GCA_016777745.1 Candidatus Pelagibacterales bacterium | reverse complement strand
CGCTCTGGGTCCATGTGGGGGGTTTGGCGCAAGGGCCAGAAGAAAAACGCGGATTAGCCGGCCGCGATGCCGGATGTTCAATAGCCATCAATGCTATCCTCTCAGATATGCGCCCTTCGTTGGGGAAGGGTGTCCCACCACCGGACTTATGCCACCCCCGTAAAAACAGCAATAAGCAAATGCACTTGGTTTGCCGAGCAATGTAACAAAACGCAGAACATTGTAGGAACGTGCGTTTCCGGTTGGCACAAATCTGACACAATGGGAACACTGTTTGTTCCGCGCGTCGGCCAGTCGAATGGGTTTGGCCAGTCTTTGAATGTGTCAAATCATCAACGGAGCTGGTGGACGTCTAGAAAGCAAATTCCAATTATCAACTCCTTTGCACTTAATATGTCCATCCAAAGGAAGAGACAGGGCCACGAAGATATTTGTCATCTAATCGAATGACCATCGGAGGGTGCATCCGGTTTCGCCTGTCCGTTTTCCGATTGCAGCAACCCCAAGACAAAGATGGACACCACGGTTTACTTGCGCACCGGCCACCAAGTGCATGTGATGATCTGGGAACTACCCCACTCCGAGCGATACCGGCTCCTACTAGGACCGCTCAGAAACGCGACTAAGGAACCCACCGGATTGCAAAGCCACAATTTAGTGGCCTGACATATACCGGGGACCGCACCCTAGCAAGACTGCGACGGGCGGGGCTGGAGAATACCCAGCGGGACAGCGGCTGGTCCCCGATATAGGACATCGCGTTGATACAGATCAGGAAGGTAGGGCTGTTGCCGAACAAGGGATTATCCTTTGTGTATTGGGGGGACAGTAGCGGGGGCCGGCTATGCTCAGACTAATATTGACGCCACTCAGCGAGAGCAGCGGTACGGTTCAGCTTGAAATTGGTGCGTGTGTAGAGATGGCGTTCCTGCGGCTCCCACACACTCAACCCAACCCCGCACCCAGCCCATATTGCGCCTTTAGCGGACAAGAGTAGCTGAGAGGAGTAACATCGGGGCTGGTTTTAAAGTAGCGAAATGGGGAGTGTTTTGTCATTAAACGAGGTTACAAATTAGCCCTGCCCGCTTCAAGCAAGTTTACTCTGACAATTGCTCTCACGGAGTGGTTCAATTTCTGTGCCGCATAATGATTGACTTGAGGTGCCTTTTACGGGTGTTCAAGTTTGTCTGACAACACCGGAAATGAGTTGGAAACTCGGCATAGCGAATTGACCCCATACATTGGGTGCGTTCATTTTTGACACCATGCACCATCGTTCGCAGAGCTTTTCTGACAAGCTGAAATAAACCACATCCCCTCGAGTGCGGCATTGATATCTGGCAGCGGTACCTCGGTTTCAATTCCTGAAATAAGATCCGCAGCATCGCTATAAAGATTTGCAAAACCTTCCAAATATCCTTCGGGGTGACCCGGAGGGATGCGGGTCCAGCGGTCAGTTCCATGACCGGTTCCGGGACCGCCGCGCGTTAGTATCTTTGTTGCGCTCCCAAATTTTGTAAATTTCATTTTATTAGGGTTTTCTTGGCACCATTCGATGCTCCCTTTTTCGCCATAGATGCGCAGACTCAAGCCATTCTCCCGCCCAACGGCGACCTGACTGGCCCAGATCATCCCTCGCGCCCCGCCATTGAAACGCAAAAGGATGTGCGCGTTGTCGTCTACTTGACGGCCTTCGACAAAACTGTGCAATTCAGCCGAAAGCGCCTCAGTTTCAAGACCCGACACAAAAGATAGTAGATTAAAAGCATGGGTTCCGATATCGCCGATTGCTCCCGCCCCTGCGCGTTTCGGGTCGGTGCGCCAGTCGGCCTGCTTGTTTTGTGTGTCGTTGGTGAGCCAATCTTGAGTGTATTCAGCCTGAATCACACGTAATCGGCCCAAATCACCGCGCTCAACCATTTCGCGGGCTTGCCGTATGAGTGGATAACCCGTGTAATTGTGGGTCAGTATGAACTTTGCCTTAGATACATTTGCCGCAGCCTTGATCATGTCGGCATCTTTTTGTGTCGCGGCAAGAGGCTTGTCGCAGATCAACTGGACACCGGAACAGTATTTATGAACCGTGCCGATTATCTCGACCCGGGCCTGTGTTGGACCGGCTGCAAAGACACCGGGCGCGGCGGCGGTTTGTCTCAAATTGGTTATCACAACCTGACCCGCCCCAAGTCTTACCACTTAAAGAAGGTCTAAAAATATGAGTATTATTGCCAACTGGTCTTACCCAACAGCTATTCGTTTTGGCGCGGGCCGAATTGTTGAGATTGCCGAAGCCTGTGCAGTGGCAGGCATCAAAAAGCCGCTTTTGATTACAGACCGTGGCTTGGCAGGCATGGAGATCACCCGTAGAGCCCTGGATCTGTTGGAGGCGGCCGGGCTTGGCCGAGCGATGTTTGCCGATGTAGATCCAAATCCAAACGAGAAAAATGCCACCGCAGGTGTGAAAGCTTATAATGACGGCGGCCATGACGGCGTCGTGGCCTTCGGCGGTGGCTCCGCTCTGGATTTGGGTAAGCTGGTGGCTTTTTTGGCGGGTCAAACCAGGGCTTTGTGGGATTTTGAAGATATAGGTGATTGGTGGACCCGCGCCGATGCGGAGGCGATTGCCCCCATCGTGGCAGTGCCTACCACTGCAGGCACCGGCTCAGAAGTTGGGCGTGCGTCTGTTATCACCAATTCAGAAACACAGCAGAAAAAGATCATCTTCCACCCTAAATTTTTACCAACGGTGGTGATTTGTGATCCAGAGCTGACCGTGGGCATGCCAACATTCATAACTGCAGGCACAGGGCTTGATGCCTTTGCCCATTGCGTTGAGGCCTTTAGCTCCCCGCATTACCACCCCATGTCGCAGGGCATGGCACTAGAGGGGATGCGGTTGATCAAAGAATACCTGCCACGTGCAATTGCTGATGGTACAGACATTGAGGCGCGCGCGCATATGATGTCAGCGGCCATTATGGGCGCCACAGGGTTTCAAAAAGGGCTCGGCGCCATCCACGCTCTGTCTCACCCCATTGGTGCGATGTATCATACCCATCATGGCACTACCAATGCGGTCTGCATGCCAGCCGTGTTGCAGTTCAACCGACCCGCAATCCAAGACGTGATACAAAGCGCTTCCAACTACCTCGACATATCAGGTGGGTTTGATGGGTTTTGCGCTTATGTCGATGAGCTGAATGCCTCCAGTGGCATCCCGCGCAAGTTGTCTGGACTTGGCATTGAGAACCCCGACATTGAGCGCATTGTAGCCGGGGCTTTGAGCGACCCGAGCACTGGCGGCAACCCTATTGAAATGACACAAGAGAACACGACAACCCTCCTGCTTGAGATTATTTAAGGGCAAGCGCAGGAAGGCTACCTATCGCCAGAAGGGTTCTGTCTCAAACTATATTATGACGGAAAGTAACCTAAAGGTCGTAGGTCAAAATCAAACTCCAACACCAAGTAAAAATACTCTAAATCAATTAGTTAACTTATTTACGTTTTAGGATAATAAACTCGAAATACGCCACAAAAGTATGCGCATCGGCGGTAAAAGAGTTTTTACCGATGATGTGATTGAGGTGGAATACCCGTATACTTGTGCGGTGATTGGCAAGCACCTGCGCGCCCCTATCGAATTTGTAGCCACAGTAAGTTTGAACCGATCCCTAAGGTTTTTAATTATAAAAGTCGTTGTTGAGCCGAAATTCAAACATAGCGTCATGCCGTCATTTATTTGTGTAACAACGGTCGTTGCGATTACGCGTTTTTCTTTTGAATGCTCGGTAATCCGGCGGCACAATGCCGTGACACATCCAATATAGGCTGGTTGAATTTGCCGGCGACCTTCCAACATTCTTGTATGATAACTACGGCCAAGGCGAGACCGCAAACGTCGCTGATCTGCCCGAGCATCAGGGCGACCTGAAAAGGTTGACACGGTTGATGTTGCAGCACTGCATGAAAAATATGGACCATACGCTGTCAATGTATATGATCACCGAAGTCTGGCCGCGTCAGAAACCGCGACACAAGATGGCCAGTTCAACCGCGATTTAATCTAATGGGAACATCGGGCGTGGCACGTTTTTATAGGTAAGCGTTGCATAGTTCAGCGTGCATAATGCCCCGCTGTCGCACACGATGATACCTCCGGCGATAGGGGCAAATGCAGCGCGAAAATGTTGCATAGATTTTAGCGCGACGACGGATTTTTTGGTGGGATCAATACCAAAAGTTTCAAATTGTTTTAGATCCAGTATTTGATGGGCAATACTTACAATCAAAATGTCGATACCGGAGACCTCGATCACGGCGGTCGCACCAAAGTTGCGCTCCAGTCCACCCAGCATTGGGCCACTGCCAATGACCCGACCGTCGCCAGTCCATTTGACTTTCCCAGTCACAGTGATAGGTCCACCGCCAAATTCGGGTGCTGTTTTGCCGCCAATATCTAATGTCAGCTCAGTGCCGATAGATTGATCACATAGGAAAGCCGCCGCACCTGCATCTACCAGTGGTCCAAAGCAAGCGTTTAGCACCCCTGCCCCAAGCAATGCGGACAATAAATCAGTGGCATCACCATATGCACCCGCACCTGGGTTGTCGGCATAATCCGAGATAATCAACGGACCGGGCGATCCTGCGTCGCCGTTCCATTTTACCGCATCTTCGGCGGCTTGGGCGCTGCTTAGATAGGTGTTCAACACCTCATAGCGTCGATCCCAGATGTCATCGGCCAGAGTTTCGGCAATTTGACGATGTTCGGCCGTATCTCCGTCACATGTGATCAAAACCGTTGGGCCAACCTCGGGAATATCTGCGCAAGGAAACGCGCCATTGATGCTTATCGCATAGATATCTTTGCGAATCTCATAACTGCGGGCCAATGCATGACGTTCAATCATCGGGCCAATATCTGTGCGACCGCCGTTTGCCTCTTCTAACATGGGACGATGGGAACGCAGGGTTATGGGCTGGATGTCGCCCATCATCCTGCGTTGCAAAATATCCGCTGTGCGCCGCCCAGTTTCCCGCATATCCACGTGCGGATAGGTGGTGAAAGAAACCAAAATTTGAGCCAGATCGCACATTGCCACGGTTACGTTGGCATGCGGATCAAGGGTGACGGCGATCGGCACCTCAAAACCAATCACCGCCCGCAGTCGCCGCAAAATCTCGCCCTCGCCATCATCACAGAATTCCGTGACCATCGCGCCATGCAGCATCAGAAATATACCATCCCATTGACCAGAAGCAGCAGAAATCAAAGGCGCAGTTAACGCCTCAAAAGCATCGCGGCTCACAACACCGCCCGGTCCGGCAGCGGCGCTGATCACATGTTTGATGCGCCAATCATAATCCCTCCCAGCATCGAGAAACCCGGCGAGTTCAGTGTTCTTGTCGCCGCGCGCCGCAAGCGCTTGATTGCCATCAAAAAAAAATTTATCCTTGAAACACTGAAGTGTCGTCGGACGGACGTTAAACGTATTGGTTTCATGGTTGATCTCGGCACTAAGAACTTTTAAACTCACAATAGTTATCCTTTAGGGTTACCGGCGAAGCTTACTTAAAAACCCCTCGCGAAGTGATCTGAATCAATTACGATTTGGGGTCTGACTTAGGCAAGGCGCTGTCAACGTGGCCAGTGAATTTGTCATAAAGTTATGCCACGTTGTTCATGCGGGTTTCGACATTGGGTCCAAGCTCCATTAACACACCATTGACCAACAGATTGGCGAGGCTGGCCATTTGTGCAGTGAATTCCCAAAAAAGATTGAATGACGTCGGCACCACAAAGATTTCATCTTCGATTTTATGCCCCCAATCACAATTAGGTTCGGTGATCAACGTCACGGAAATGCCTGCCTCTTTGGCCTCATTTGCCAGCAGTATCGCTTGGCAAGATTGTATGTTCTGCAATACAATCATCGCAACCTATGCGGCGATAAAGACTGGGCAAAAAGATTGATGCGCGAGCTGGTGGTATTCATACATAAATCAGCCGTTAACATTGCCAAGACCGGCGCCATCATGATCCCAAATCCTCCCTGTCCGGCCAACCAAAAAAAATCCGGAATTTCCGGATCAAACCCTACAACGGGTGCCTCGTCCGAAACAAAGCTGCGCAAGCCAGCCCAGCTGTATTCGATTTTGGTGACACTGATTGTGGTCTCCCGCTCGATCCAATCAGCCAGAATGGCGATATCTATATCATCAGGCCAAGCATCTTGTGGTTCGGTCGGCGTCGCATCGCCCAGCGACGCCATCAACCTGCCAGCATCGGGTTTAATATATGCGTCGGACCCAGCGAAATCGACCACAGGCATTGCGGTGCAATTGATGTCCGATGGTGCATTAATGATAATGCCCGTCCGTTGCTTTGGAACCAGGCAAATGGGGGCGGCCCCTGCCAGAACGGCGATTTGATCCGCCCAAGCACCGGCAGCGTTAATAACTTTTTTGGCGGAAAAACTGTGGTTGGCAGACTGGACATTCCAAACAGACGCACAGCGTGACAATCCCACCACTTTCTGCTTGGGCATAATTGTCGCCCCGCGCGCCTTTGCGCCTTTTAGGTAAGACTGCATAAGGGTGGCCACATCAATGTCGGTGACATTCGCCTCAAAAACAGCATGTGCAATACGGTCAGATCGCAAAAACGGGACCATTTCACAAGCGCTTATTCGATCAATCTGGACTATCTCTTCGCCCGGCTCTGACATCGCCAACAAAGTCTCTAGCTCTGCTTCAAAACCGGGTGGCGCTATGGTCAGACAACCACGCGATGTTAACAATGGAGTTTCGCAAAATCCAGTTGGCGGAGAAAGGAAAAATTTTGTGCTGGCCGCATTTATTTGCCGCACAGTTGCGCCACCAAAGTTGCGGGTGAACAATGCCGCCGACCTGCCAGTGGCATGATACCCCAAGATGTCTTCTGATTCGAGCAATAAGACAGTGCCGTGTTCGGCCAACTCGTAAGCAGCTGATACGCCAGCGATTCCACCACCAATCACAAGAAAATCGTAGATCACTGTAATTACCTTTTTTAGTACCAAACAATGCATACTTTCATAAAGCAAACACAATACTCTCATTCGCAGCGTATAGCAAGAAAAACATAAAATGTTGACTTTGTAAAAATTATGTAACTAGATTTGGTTACTTTCTTGGAGAGTTTTATGGTAATATATTTGTGAAGACACTTCCGTGGTAAAATCCTTTATCTCTAATACTGTTTGTGCGGACGGAACTCTTGTAACATTCGGTGTCTATCGATTGGGAAAACTCTTATTCAAGAAGGAAATATTTTTTAACTAAATGTAAAACATGAATTGCAAGTCCTTAAAGTTAAAATAGTATTTTGGAGAAAAATAAGCAACGCTCCAAACAAGACACATAGTGAATAACCAACGAGGAGACGATAAATGAAGAAGATACTTATAACCAGTGCGGCGCTGACTGCCCTTACGGGCGCAGCGATGGCGGCCTGCCCGGCTGTCACCGTATCGGATCAAATGGGAGTTACTGGTGGGGCTTTCCCGCAGCAATACGAGTTGTCTGAATTTCAGTTGCTTGCCAATTGCACACTGGAAATGTCGGAAAACCCGGATATCACAGCGATGAACGACCGTATTCGTGGCAATCCAGCATTGCCTGCATTGGCGGATCGTCTACCATCAGAACCTTTGGTTGTCGCACCGTATAATACGATCGGCAACTATGGCGGCACGTTTAATGCGCTGTCCAATGCCACAGAAGCCGGCACATCCGACTTTATGTCAGTGCGTCACGTGAATTTGGTCCGCTTTCAAGATGACTTAAAGACGATTGTTCCCAATATCGCCAAAAGCTGGTCTTGGAACGATGACTTTACACAGCTGACATTTATTTTACGCAAAGGCCATAAGTGGTCTGATGGCCAACCGTTTACGGCTGAAGATGTCGAATTTTGGTATGAAAACCTGAATATGGACGCGAATGTTTTTGAAGTGCCCAAAGGCTGGTTGCTGGCTGGTGGTGAGCCGATGACAGTTGATGTTATCAATCCACAAACGGTGCGTTTCAACATTCCGTCACCAAAACTGGGTTTCCTTGCACACTTTGCAAACCACTATGGGCAAGGCTTCCAACCCAAGCATTTCCTTGGTCAATATCACCCCGACATTAATCCTGATGCAGACAAACTGGCGCAATCTTTGGGATTTGAAAATGGCTATGCAGTGATCAAAGCCTATTACGGCAGTTCAGACTGGATGGACACACCGACACCTATGTTGTCGCATCCTGACAAAGTGGCGGGTTTACCTCTTGATGCTGCACCGACTTTGGAAAGCCACATCGTGATATCGGAATCCACCGAGGGCCGCCATTTCGTCGCCAACCCGTATTACTTTCAGGTCGATACGGCGGGTCAACAGCTTCCCTATATTAACGAACAAGATGAAATCTTTGTAGGCGAAAGCGAAGTTCGCTTGCTGAAACTGGTTAACGGCGAAGTCTCTTATAAGGCTCAAGCGTTGCAGACCGATTATGTTCCTCTGCTGTTGGAAAATCAGGAAAAATCAGACTTTCTGATCGATCTGAAACCTGACATCACAATGCCAACTTTTGCCTTCAACGTTACTTCTGAAGATTTAGAAAAGCGCAAGGTATTTGGTGAACTGAAATTCCGTCAGGCAATGTCAGTTGCGATGAATCGTGATGAAATTAACGAAGTAGCGATGTTTGGCCTTGGAACGCCGCAACAATACGTTGGTTTTTCGCCCTCTCCTGATTTCATTACACCAGATTGGGAACAGTATTTTGCCCAGTATGATCCGGCATTGGCAAAATCGTTGCTAGACGAAATCGGTGTCGTCGACAAAGATGGCGACGGTATGCGCGAATTGCCAAATGGGGACGCTCTGACGCTAAACCTGCAAGTGGCAACCCAAGGTATGTCGATCAAGATTGTTGAATTGGTCGGGCAAACGTGGCGCGATGTTGGCATCAATAACACTGTCAAAGAGGTCACAACCGACGAATATCGTTCGGCTCAATCCTCAAACCAGCTCGACGTGACAATGTATGAAAAAAGTGTGCCGATGACAACTGTTCTCGGCAACCCTGAAATCTTCATCCCACCGTTTGACAACTACTTCAACATGCGGACTGCGATGTTGTGGGGTGAGTACGTTGAATCCAAAGGTGCCGCAGGTGTAAAACCACCAGAGTATGTCTACACCATGATGGAGGATATCAACGCATTCCAGGCGGCGCCAGTTGGCACACCTGAATCTAATGCTTTGGGTTTAAAACTGGTTGCGAACATGACGGGGAACCTGCTGTTCATTGGTACGGTAAAAGAGCAAAAACCGATTTATCACACGGCTAAGCTGAAGAACTTCCCAGAGTTCAAAACAGCATCTTATGCGTATTACCGGACGTACCCTTACCGACCGTCACAGTGGTTTCTGGACAAATAGATCACTGGCGTATCGAATACTAAAAATGTTGCGGGCCGCCTGCTTGGCCCGCAACGCAGATTAAATAAGCGAACCCAAATGGGTAGTATTTTGATGCGGGGCGGAATATACAAATGATTCAGTTTCTCCGATTTACGTTCATTCGCGCCGCTCTTGCCTTTTTCACGCTAGTCCTTGTTTCTTTCATCGTTTTTTCCTTGATGGAACTGGTGCCCGGAGACTGCGCCGAGCGCTATCTCGCCTTCAAAAATTCGCAAGGTGCGATGATTTCTATCGCCGATATCGACGCTGAACGAGTGCGCTTAGGTCTGGACAAACCCTTCATTCAGCGTTGGACAACTTGGATTTTCAACGCGTTCCAAGGTGAATTTGGTGACAGTTGCATCCTGCGCCTAAACATCAACCAATTACTGGGGCAAAAAGTATGGCTGAGCATCGGCATCTGCCTTGGCTCGCTGTTAATGGCTTATGTCATCGCAATCCCTGTTGGTATCATCGCCGCCACATCGCGTAACCCATTCCTGAATAATGGCCTGCGTCTGGTCAGCTATCTGGGCCTTGCACTGCCAAACTTTCTGTTGGCACTTATGATCATGTTGTTTTCAACCATTGTGTTCGGAAACAGCCTAACCGGGTTGTTTTCGCCCGAGTTTAGGGATGCGGCGTGGGACGGCGCCAAGGTAAAGGATTTTCTGGCCCACGTCTGGCTACCCGTGTTCATATTGGGGTGGTCTGCCACTGCCTTTGCCATCCAAACGGTTCGCGCGCTGATGTCTGATGAAATCAGCAAGCTCTATGTGACAGCCGCCGCCGCGCGTGGGGTGTCTGGGCGAAGGTTGCTCATGCGATATCCCGCCCGCCACGCCCTAAGCCCAATCATAAATTCGCTAGGGTTCGATTTGAACCGCATCTTTAACGAACTGCCAATTGTTGCGCTGATCCTTACCTTGACCGAGGCAGGCTCATTGTTGATCGAAGCCCTAGCCCGATCAAACGACCAACAGCTTGCAGGCGCCATCATCTTCTTTCTGACAGGTAGCATCGTTGCCATCAACTTCATCACCGATATCGCGCTCGCCCTCGTAGATCCGCGCATTCGACGCAGCATATTGGGATAAGTGACATGACGAAAACCAATATTTACAATGTAGACCAAAGCGCCAAAGACGCCTATTTTACCGCCTCTCAGGGTCAGTTGATCTGGACACGCTTCAAAAAACAAAAGGCAGCCATGGTGGGCGCATGGGTGCTGGTGATTTTGGTGCTGTCCGGCCTATTCGCCCCTTTCCTGACGCCCTATGATCCAACGATTTCTGGTCGCGACAAGGCCTATTTAAATGGTGCACCTACCATCCCACAATTCTGCGATAACAACGGCTGCTCGTTACGTCCGTTCATCTATACGGTCAGTCGAGAGCGCTCGATCAAAACCAATTTTAGGTGGGTCACCACGATCAATACCGACGAACGGCTGTACGTGCAGTTCTTTGTCAAAGGCGCGTCTTACAAGATGTTGGGGATCACTTTTTCGACCCATTTGTTTGGGTTGGATCAAGGCTACATCCACCTCTTCGGTACTGATTCGACAGGCAAAGACATTTTTTCGCGAACCTTTCACGCCATCAACACGTCGCTGGCGGTCGGCACAATCGGCGTCTTTATCGCCTTTGTACTGGCCCTAATTATCGGCGGCATATCGGGCTATTATGGGGGCTGGATTGACTCTATCATTCAGATGGTAACGGATGCTGTCCGCACAATCCCAGCCATTCCGTTGTTCATGGCCCTCGCCGCCTTTATCCCGGATACATGGAGCGCGGAAGAGAGGTTTTTCTTCATCTCGATTATTCTAGGCTTTATTGGCTGGCCCACACTGGCCAGACGGGTGCGCACGCATTTATTGACCGAACGTAATCAGGAATATGTACTAGCTGCCCAGCTGTGCGGTGCATCATCAGGTCACGTAATCCGCAAACACCTCTTGCCCAGTTTTACCAGCTATATTATCGTCGATCTGGTGATCTCGTTTCCTTATATGGTGTTATCGGAAACCGCCCTTAGCTTTATTGGATTGGGTCTGAAAGATCCAGTCAACTCCCTTGGTGTGATGCTGCAAAACGTGACCAGTGCAGATGTATTGTTGAATTACCAATGGTATTTTATTCCGGTAATATTCTTCATCGTGCTTGTTATGGCGTTTGTGTTTGTCGGCGATGGGCTACGGGATGCGGCGGACCCTTACGGAGATACCAAGAAATGAGCCGATTGATTGATGTTGAAAACCTAACCCTGCAATTTGATACAGATGAAGGCCGCATTACAGCGGTCGATGATGTGTCATTCAGTCTTGAAGCGGGCGAGGTTATGGGGCTAGTTGGCGAAAGCGGATCAGGGAAATCTGTGACGGCAAAGTCATTGATGAAGCTGAACCCGCGCAATGCTATCTATGGGCTAGATACGAAAATCACTCTGCACCTTGATGATGGACCTGTTGATGTCATGTCGCTGCAAAATGATCTCGAAATGAAGGTCGTGCGCGGGGGAGCAATTTCCCTTATATTTCAAGAACCAATGGCCAGTTTCGCGCCGGCAATTTCCATTGGTGACCAGATGGTCGAACAGCTGTTGATCCACACCAATTTTTCCAAAGTGCAAAGCAAAGAGCTGTCAATCGAGATGCTGGATCGGGTTGGCATATCAGATCCCAGCACCCGCTTTGACCAATATGCGTTCGAGCTCTCGGGTGGTATGCGTCAGCGCGCGATGATTGCCATGGCCTTGTCTACCAAACCCAAATTGTTGATTGCAGATGAACCAACCACGGCGTTGGATGTTACTATTCAGGCGCAGGTCATCGATTTGATGAAAGATCTGGTTTCCGAATTTGGCATGGGCATTATTTTTATCACCCATGATCTGGGAGTAATTGCCCAAACCGCTGATAAGGTTGCGGTAATGTATCTTGGTAGACTGATTGAGCAAGGCACTGTGCGTGATGTCATTCGCAAGCCTGCACATCCCTACACGCGTGGATTATTGGCCGCACTTCCAACGCTTGATGACATTAATGCACCGCTGACACCGATCCCGGGCGACATTCCTTCGCCGCTCGAACGGCCTCCGGGATGTGTCTATAACACACGCTGCCAAGAAATCATCGGGACCCGCTGTTCGTCCCAAATTCCCACGTTTTCAAAGGTCGATACCGATCACGTGGCCGCGTGCCATCTTTATGACTCCGACGGGAGCGCTTCATGAGCCAAAAACCTCTGATTACGGCCAAAGGCTTGTCGGTTCACTATGCATTACGCGGCGGACTAATCGGCCCTGCCCCCTTTGTTCGCGCCGTAGAAAACGTTAGCCTAGAGATCGCACCCAAAAGTTTTTTTGGCCTCGTTGGGGAATCCGGATCGGGCAAAACCACACTTGGGCGTGCCATGCTGCGGGCGGCACCTATCAGCAAGGGTGACGTGGAGTATGACGATGGCGAGGTCGCATATTTGCTCAAGGACTTGGGCAAGAAAGACCAAAAAGAATACCGCAAACGTGCGCAACTTATTTTTCAAGACCCCTATGCGGCGCTTAGCCCGCGCATGACAGTACGCGATATCATCGCCGAGCCGCTCGAGGTCATGGGCCTGACCAAATCCCGAGCAGAAACCGACGAACGCGTGCGTGAAATTGCAGCAAAATGCCGATTGAACGTTGAACATCTGCGCCGCTTCCCCCACGCTTTTTCCGGTGGCCAGCGGCAACGCATTTCAATCGCCCGCGCGTTGGTTTCGGCGCCAAAGTTCATTGTGGCGGATGAAAGCGTCGCCGCACTTGATGTGTCAATTCAGGCCGATGTTTTGAATTTGCTGAAATCTATTCAACAGGACATGGGGCTGACGTTTCTGTTTATCAGCCATGATTTAAGCGTCGTTGCGCATGTTTGTGATCATGTTGCCGTGATGTATCTGGGTCGCCTTGTAGAAACCGCCCCGACGCGCATGCTATTTTCCGGCCCTCGCCATCCTTACACACGCGCCCTGCTTTCGGCGATCCCGTCGCTTGACCCTGATGACCGTGGAAAGGCGCAAAAACTGGAAGGCGAAATTCCATCACCCACTAACCCGCCACCTGGCTGCAAATTTCAAACCCGTTGCCCCTATGCAATTGAACGTTGCCGCGTTGAGGAGCCTGCCTTTGAAATGGCAGGCGTTGAGCACAAAGTAGCATGCCATCGTTGGCAAGAACTTTCTAGTTAACGGGGGCGGCATGGATGAGGTGATCCTTTTCTTAAATTCGCATCTCAAACC
Organism: Candidatus Pelagibacterales bacterium; assembly: GCA_016777745.1. Next base: position 13,612 of record JADHQX010000005.1, on the reverse strand, counting down.
CATAATCGCCACAATAACGATAGGATCGGCTAATGGGTTCACCGCACATACTCAAGCTGACAGCAACACTTCTGCTTTCCTATAGTGAAGGAGCGCTACTCAACGTGGATGAATTGTTTGTTGAAGTATTACTTTAGCGCCCTTTGTTGAAGTCCATTGATTGAACAAGGTATCGGGGCCCTCATTTGTCGTCCATGGGACCCATTGCTGAGGCCACCACAGAGGCCACCAAAAGTGCCCTAGACAGCCTGGGGTGGCCAGCGGTAAGCTGCTTTTATCGTTGATGTTGGTGTGTTAACTGATGCCGTACTAGGTAACCAGTCTCGGTGTGGGTGCACCACTATCCTAAGTCTGCTGCAGTCAAGCCCTGTAATTGTGCAAAAAATTCGTCTGCCTCCACTTTGCTTTACGCCAGTCGGGTGCAAACAAACCCATCCGCAAAAGCATTTTAAACCCTTAATGTAAAACGAATGTGTTATCCAGCATATGCATTTGCGACATTCCTGATCCGCCAGGTCCCGCCAAGCACCGCTAGTTTTTTGTACTAACCTGTCCTTACCCCCTGGTCGCCCACCATTGTGCGCGAAAAAGTACCCTCTGGGTTTTGCATGCGATGACTTAGCATTCGGCGCGTCAAATCAAGTAAAATCTTTTCTGCCCCAGGGTCGCCCGAAACATCACGCCGCTCACCACTGGCGTTTCGATCAAACAATATCTGGTCCAGATCGCCGCCAAAATGCACCAACGAATGCGACGCTCCGCGCAGTACCGCCAGATTGGCCTGATCCACCGACAAATCAAGTTTTGTCTGCCACGTAGTGGGATTAATCGGATCGCCGAAGTCCAATTCTGAGTAACTGTGCTGGCGCCAGTTTGTGACCTTTTGACCGCTTAAAAACGGCACCAGACTGTGCCCGTCCATTGAATGCGGCACGTCCAGACCCAGCATATCCAAAATCGTCGGCGTCACGTCCACAGATTCCGTCATCAGATCGACGGTTTTTCCAAACTGCGCAGGATGCCTTGGATCACGAATTATCAGTGGCGTGTGGAAGGTCGCATCGTAATATGACGACTTGCCCCAGCTATGGTAATCGCCCAACATTTCACCATGATCGGATGTAAACACGATCAACGTCTGATCGTAAACACCTGTTTTTTGGAGAAAATTTAAGATTCGGCCCAAGTGGTGATCAATCTCGCTGGCAAGCCCCAGATACAACGCACGCAATTTAGCGATATTGTCTGGCGTGGCCTCTAGCGCGTCAAAACCCACGACATTGGATCCAATTGATTTTGCATCCAGCGCGACATCTAAAAACGGATGGCGCTGCCGTTCTTGATCGAGTGTACCCGCAGTCATGGGCGTAGGCAAACTGTCGGGCGCGTACATTTGATTATAGGGCGCCGGCGCTACAAATGGCGGGTGTGGTCGCAAGAACGTGACATGTGCAAACCAACCCACAGGGCGGGCAGCTAAATCCTTAATAACCGCGTCTGCCATAAAGGCGGTATCGCTGTCTTGGGCGCTATATATTGCAGGATCATCGATCTGATCACCGTTGGGGCGGTAAATGTCCGGAAACGGTGGCACATCATAACCTTTGGCGACCAAATCGGTGCGCCATGGACCAATGTCGTCCTCCATACGCATCCGAAGAACTTCGTGAAATCCGGGCATGACTTCTTCGTATGTCCCCAACGCCGGGTCGTTGGGATGCATGCCACGCGGATCTTGCGCAGAATCAGTATAACCAAATAACAAGGGCAAATATCCGCCTTTGCGAACTTCCGTAGCCAGATTTAGCGTATCCCGACGCAAAGGCGTGCCGTTTCGAACTGCGCGGTGGTTCATCGCATATTGCCCGGTCAAGATTGACGCGCGCGACGGCCCACAGGGGGCGCAAACCGAAAAATGCTGGGTAAAACTGACCCCATCTTGCATCAACGCTCGAAGGTTAGGCAGCTTTACATAGTCGCCAAGCGCCCCAAACAGACAGTCTGCCCGAAATTGATCAATCGTTACGAACAGCACATTTTGACGGTCGCTCATTACGTCATTGACTCCATAGGCTTCGCCAAAAGAAAATAGATAAAATTAATTTAAATCAAGAATTATTGTGGATTTTTGTGGAATAATATGTGCAAATCTTTGCTGTGACGTAAAATACGCCTCAATACTCACTGATAAACCGTCATGGGAACACATAGATGCGCGAACACACCATCCCCCGGTCCACAAACCGCCAGTTAGCACACCGAATCCAACCCATTTCGCGTGCTGCCAATGACTAGCGCGGACATCACAAAAACTGCCCTGGAAATCGCCGCGTGCGCGGCCAAGGTTTCGCTTGATTACTTTCGCTCGTCGCTAAATGTCGAATTCAAGGCCGACGAAAGCCCGGTGACCCGTGCAGATCGCGCCACAGAACAAGCCGTGCGCGACATTATCGCAAAAAATTTTCCCGATGACGGCATTTTTGGCGAAGAGCATGGCACTGTCGTGGGCAAAAACGACACGCTGTGGGTAATCGACCCAATCGACGGCACCCGTAGCTTTATAACCGGCAACCCGTTGTTTGGGTTCCTGCTGGCGCGTCTGGTTGGCGGCCTTAGTGAACTTTCGATTGTCGCGATCCCCGCACTACACGAAACGTACCTCGCAACGCGCGATGGCGGTGCGTGGCTAGGAAAAACTCGCCTAAACACCAGCGCACAAACTAAACTTGGAGACTGCGCGCTATACGTAAACGAGGGTGAAAAAATCTGGCGCGATAACCCAGAACGCTTTGGCCGCCTGATGTCAGCCTCGCGCATTTTTCGATTTGGCTATGACTGTTACCCTTATGCGCAGCTAGCGGCAGGCCATATCGACGGCGTCGTCGATTTTGGACTGCAACCGTATGATTATCTGGCGGTTGGATTACTGGTAACCGAGGCGGGCGGCGTGATAACCGACTGGCAGGGCAATCCACCCGGAATGGAAAAAGACACCAATATCGTGGCCGCAGCCTCGCCCGAACTACATGAACAGTTACTGGCGTTGCTAACGGATTGAGGCCACGTCAAGTACTCCCGCGCGCGCAAACGCACGAATGACTGGGATATCGCGACGCGTAGACAGGTAAATCAGACTTTCTGACATTTGCAGGTCGATGCCCAACAGCGGGATCGCCTGCAATCGGCCGTCATGACCAAATTCCGCCGCTGACAAAAACCCGATCCCGGCACCCGACGCCACAATCTCGCGCATTGCCTCGCGTCCGTCGACTTCGATCACCGGTTCCAACGCTAGCTTTTGCCGCCCGGCCTCTTTTTCTAGCAGCAGACGCGTTCGCGACCCAGTTTCACGAAATATCAACGGGTAATTCGCCAGATCGCGGAACTGTAATGCCTCGACCCCATCGCCCAGAAAACCCTTGGCGGCAACTGCAATGATCGGCGTTGTTCCCAACTCATGGATCACCACATCACCCGAGGGATGCAAACTACCGACAACGCCGATTTCACATTCGTAATTGCGCAGCTTTTGCAGCACCTCCTGCGAATTGCCGGTGCGTAACGATACAAATACATTCGGAAAACTTTCGCGAAACCGCTGCAGCGCGCCCGTCACGTGATGCGCCGAATCTGCAATAATCCTAAGCGTGCCGCCGATCGCTGCGCGCGACTGGCCCAGATATTCATCGATGTTTTGTTCGTCCTCAAACAACCGTTTGGTCAACAAAAATAGTCCCTCGCCCTGAGCCGTCATGCGAATTTGCTTACGGTCCCGGTAAAACAGCAGCGTGTCGTATTCCTGTTCCAGACGACGCACCTGATCGGACAATGCTGGCTGCGTCTGGTTCAATGCGACAGCGGCCCGCGAAAAACCACCGTGCAGCGCAACGTTGTGAAACGCCCGAAGTTGTGTGTAGCGCATACTCCATACCTCAAACTTATCGATCTATACTAAATAAAGATTTTACATATATGTCAAACACCCCCAATTAAAGATCGTGTTACTATTATTGGGAATGTTTCACTTATGGCACATCCGATCACCGCGCCTATGCTTGGCGAGCCCTATTTGTTGACCCCTGGCCCGCTAACGACGTCTTGGGACGTCAAACAGGCGATGCTGAAAGACTGGGGCAGCTGGGACCATGATTTTCGTGCCATGACCCGCGATATGCGCACCAGGTTGCTGTCGCTGATCGGCGCTGGGTCAGAGGCTTACGACTGCGTGCCACTGCAAGGATCAGGATCGTTTCTGGTCGAAGCGATGCTTGGCAGTTTTGTGCCGCGCGACGGCAAAGTTCTGGTGCTGGCCAACGGTGCCTACGGCCAGCGCGCCGCCCAGACGATCAACTATCTGGGGCGCGATCATATTGTTTTGGACAAGGGCGATTATATGCCGCCGCGCGGCGGAGAAGTCGCCAACATTCTGGCCGCTGACCCCGCGATCAGCCATGTTCTAGCGATCCACTGCGAAACTAGTTCCGGTATTTTGAACCCAATCCAAGAAATCGCCGCTGCGACCCACGCCGCCGGACGTAAATTGCTGATCGACAGTATGTCGGCCTTTGGGGCGATCCCGCTGGAAGCCAGTGATCTTTGCTATACGGCTTTTGTGTCATCGGCCAACAAATGTATCGAGGGCGTTCCGGGCTTTGGTTTTGTCATCGCCAAAACCGCCGAGCTTGCGGCAGCAAAGGGCAACAGTCATTCATTGTGTCTAGATGTGCATGCGCAGTGGTCGGTGATGAACAAAACTGGCCAATGGCGGTTCACGCCGCCCACGCATGTTGTCGCCGCCTTTATGACGGCGCTGGTTGCACATACGGCAGAAGGTGGTGTTGCCGGGCGCGGTGCCCGCTATGCCAAAAACCGCGATGTAGTCGTTGCTGGTATGCGGTCGCTGGGGTTTGAAACGCTGCTGGACGATCGCTGGCTATCACCGATCATTGTAACATTCTTTTGCCCAAAAGATCCGGCTTTCGTCTTTGAAACCTTCTACGAATTGATGAAGGCCAAGGGTTTCATCATATATCCAGGCAAACTGACCGTGGTGGCCAGCTTTAGGGTGGGATGTATCGGCCAAATGGACGAACATGTGATGACCCTTGTGGTCGCAGCAGCCAAACAAACGCTGAACGAAATGGGCGTGATCAGTGCGGCCCCACCCGCCGCCGCGCTTGATGAACGCAAGAAATTAACCGAAATCGACGACAAGGAAATAGCATGACAATCACGCACGCCGTCACCGCCAACGACCGCACATATCCAGCCCCAAAAACCTGCGCTATCGCAATTTGCCTTGACGGCTGTGAACCGGCCTATCTGGACGTTGCGATAGCCAAAGGGCTGATGCCAACGTTAAAGCGCATGCGCGAAACGGGCACCGATCGGCTGGCCCATTCGGTGATCCCATCGTTCACCAACCCCAATAATCTGTCGATTGCTACCGGTCACCCACCCGCCGTTCACGGCATCTGTGGCAACTATTTGTACGAACCTGAAACCGGAGAAGAAGTCATGATGAATGACGTGCGATTTTTGCGCGCACCAACCGTGTTTTCAAAATTCTACGACGCAGGTGCACGGGTCGCTATCGTGACAGCCAAAGACAAGTTGCGCGCCCTGCTGGGGGCCGGTCTGGCGTTTAACGACGATCGTGCCAAATGCTTTTCAGCCGAAAAATCCGATAGCTCGACCCAAGCGGAACACGGCCAGGACTATGCCAGTAATTGGCTGGGCATGGCCCAACCCGAAGTTTATTCCGCCGAGTTGTCAGAATTTGTTTTTGCAGCAGGCGTTAAACTTTTGGCCGAATGGAAACCGGATGTGATGTATCTGACCACAACCGACTTCGTGCAGCATAAATACGCCCCTGAACAGGCCGAGGCACAAAGCTTTTATGAAATGTTCGACAGATATTTGACCCAGCTGGATGCAATGGGGGCCGCGATTGTCGTGACCGCTGATCACGGCATGAAACCCAAACATGACGCAAACGGCGACCCACAGGTTATCTATGTTCAGGACTTGCTGGACGAATGGCTGGGTGTGGCCACTGCCCGCGTAATCCTGCCTATCACCGATCCTTACGTTGTACATCACGGTGCGCTTGGCGGATTTGGCACTGCTTATCTGCCAAAAGGCACCGATCTGGGCGATATCATCGCCCGCCTGCGTGCACGCCCAGAAATTCTGGAAGTGATGGACAAGGCCGAGGCCGTGAAACGCTTTGAGTTACCCGCGGACCGTATTGGCGACATCGTTATGATCTCAACCGAAAACATGACGATCGGCACATCAGAACATCGCCACGATCTGGCAGCCCTGAATGAACCGCTGCGCAGTCATGGTGGCCTGACGGAACAAGAGGTGCCATTTATCGTGAACCGGGTTATTGATTTGCCCTGCCAGCCGGTACTGCGCAATTTTGATGCGCTGTTTTATGCAACCACCGCCGCCGCACTTTGATATGAAGGACGACCAAGCCATGACCAAAGATATTAACGACGACCAGCCCATGACCAAAAAGATCGGTATCCGGCATGAAGGCATGCGCATCGGCGGCGAAATCGTCTTTACTGACGACGTAATCGAAGTGTGGTACCCCTATACCGAAGAAGTAGTTGGAACGGTCCCGGCGGGTAAGGCCGAACACGCCGCCCGTGCCTTTGAAATAGCCGCCAACTACAAGTCGACGCTCAGCCGTTACGAACGCAGCCAGATCCTGCGCCGTGCGGGGGAATTGATCGGCGAACGTCGTGAATATTTGGCCAAATGGCTGGTGCTGGAACTTGGCATCTGCCACCAGCATGCAATCTATGAAACCAAACGCGCGCAAGACGTGTATCAGTTTGCCTCTCAGCAGGCGCTGAATGACGATGGCCAGATTTTTTCTTGTGATCTGACCCATAATGGCAAAGAGCGCAAAATCTTTACCAAGCGCGAACCAGTCACGGCGATCAGTGCCATAACCCCGTTTAACCACCCGCTGAACATGGTCAGTCACAAAATTGCGCCGTCAATTGCCACAAATAATTGTATGGTGTGCAAACCGACAGAATTGACACCTCTGACCGCTATCGCGCTGGCCGATATTCTATACGAAGCTGGCCTGCCACCTGAAATGTTCCAGATTGTCACCGGTTGGCCAAAGGACATCGGTGAAGAGATGATTCTGAACCCGCATATCGATATCATCACGTTTACAGGCGGTGTGCCGGTCGGCAAACTGATCGCGTCGAAAGCTGGCTACAAACGCCAGGCGCTTGAATTGGGCGGAAACGATCCGTTGATTGTTTGCAACGATCTAAGCGACGCCGATCTTGAAAAAGCTGCAACCATTGCCGTTGCTGGTGCCACCGGAAACTCGGGCCAGCGTTGTACCGCAATCAAGCGAATTTTGGTTCAGGAAAGCGTGGCGGATAAATTCGTGCCGATGGTGGTGGCCAAGGCCAAAGCAATCAAATTCGGCGATCCACAGAATCCGGAGACCGAGTTGGGCTGCGTGATCCATGCATCCGCTGCTGAATTGTTTGAAAACCGCGTTTATGACGCCGAAAAACAGGGTGCAAAAATTCTGTATCACCCGGGGCGGCAAGGCGCACTTTTGCCACCAATCGTGGTGGACTATGTGCCCCACGACAGCGAATTGGTTATGGAAGAAACATTCGGGCCCATCATCCCGATCGTGCGCGTTCCCGACAATGACTTGGAAGTCATGGCAATTTCCAATTCAACGAATTTTGGGCTTTCATCTGGAGTTTGCACCAACGATCTGAACCGAGCGATTGCCTATATCAACGGTCTGGACGTTGGCACGTGCAACATCTGGGAACAACCGGGCTATCGCATAGAAACATCCCCTTTTGGTGGCATCAAAGACAGCGGCAACGCCGTCAAAGAAGGTGTAACCGAGGCGATGAAATTTTTTACCAACGTCAAGACATATTCCTTGCCTTGGCCGAACTGAATGGTGGCCCCGCAATCAAAGCCGCGTAGTTGATGCGCCCGCCTGCCCACACCGAAGGCGAGGCTAACACGTCGCCCGCACGCGCCGAATGGGCGGCGCGCACGACCGACGCCAAAACCCGCGATCTGTTGGGCCGTGACGCAAACGCGTTCTTGCATCAAGCGCTGTCGTCGCCCTGTGCTTCGACCATTACCAAGGCCGAAGGTATCTGGATTGAAGATACCGCTGGGCGGCGTTTCATGGATTTTCACGGCAATTCCGTGCATCACATCGGCTACGGCCACCCGCGTCTGATCGCTGCGATCAAGGACCAGCTGGATACCCTGCCGTTTTCGCCGCGCCGCTTTACCAACGATGTCTCTGTCGCACTGGCGGAACGCCTTGGTGATATCGCACCGGGCGATTTGAACAAAGTGCTGTTCACCACCGGTGGGTCTGATGCCAACGAAGTTGCGCTGCGTCTTGCGCGTGCTGCCACTGGACGTTTTAAAACGCTCAGTTTCTGGGACTCATTTCACGGTGCGGGGTTCGGGGCCGCCAGCGTTGGCGGCGAGGCGACGTTTCGCAGCCACATCGCAGGGCCGCTGTTGCCGGGTGCCGAACATGTCGCGCCATTCAACTGTTATCGCTGCGCTTACGGTCATTCGGGGCCCGACATATGTGGCCTGCCCTGCGCAGGCATGGTGGACTACGTGCTGGCCAAAGAAGGCGACATAGCCGCCGTCATTGCCGAACCGATGCGCGCGGTGCCAATTGTGCCACCACCCGGCTACTGGAAATCCGTGCGCGCGGCATGCTACCGCCACGGTGCGTTGCTGATCTTTGATGAAATACCAACTGGATTGGGCAAAACCGGTCGTATGTTTGCCTTTGAACATGATGACGTTATTCCAGATATTGTTACACTGGGCAAAGCTCTTGGCGGTGGTATAATGCCTATTGCTGCGGTGATTGCGCGCCATGATCTGGACGTAGCAGGTGATTTCGCCATCGGCCATTACACGCATGAAAAAAATCCGGTGACCGCGCGCGCCGCCCTAACAACGCTGGACATCATTGCCGACGAAAACCTGTATGAACGCGCCGCCGAACTGGGGACATACGCCATAGATCGCCTTAGCGATCTGATCGGGCATCACCCCAATGTCGGCAAAATTAGTGGTCGAGGCCTGATGATTGGCGTTGATCTGGTTATGAATCGTGACAACCGTGAACCCGCCACAGAATTGGCCGAAAAAGTCTATTATCGCTGCTTGGAAAATGGGCTGAGTTTCAAAATCAGTGCCGGCAGCGTCCTGACATTGTCGCCACCGTTGACGATTTCACGCAGCGACCTGGAACGCGCGTTATCTATCGTTGCCCAAGCCCTCGCAGACATGTCGTGACACCTGCCGTATTCGCGATCGTGCTGCTAGCTGCCTTTTTGCACGCCCTTTGGAACGCAATGGTCAAAGGGTCGCTTGACCGCACACTGGCGCTCGGGTTGATCGCGCTTGGCCATGTTGTGCCCGGCGTAGCATTGGCGATGGTTGTGCCCGCGCCTCTGGCCGCAGCATGGCCTTATATTGTCGTCTCGACCGTGATCCATTGGGGCTATTACTATTACCTGAACGCCGCCTACCGCGTCGGCGATCTGTCGTTTGTCTATCCGGTCGCGCGCGGGTTAGCGCCGGTTATGATTGCCCTTGGTGCCTTGGTTCTGGCGGATGAATATTTGCCAGTCTTGGCGTGGGTGGGCATAGCTATCGTTTCATTGGGCATTCTATCGTTGGCGTTGTCACTCCTAGGATGGCGGCATTTGCCCAAACATTCCCCTGCGTTCGTTCCAGCGGTCCTGACGGCTATCCTGATCGCCGCATATTCGATCATCGACGGGCTTGGCATTCGCCAATCGGGCAGTCCGCTTGGCTACATTGCATGGCTGTTCAGCGCCGAAATATGTGTGGCGGTGTTCGTTTTATATCCGCGCGCCGCGACGCTACGCACCAACGGCATGCGCGTTCTGTGGATCGGCCTTATCGGCGGTCTGATATCCGGGTTGGCCTATGCCTTGGTGCTTTACGCCAAAACGCTTGCCCCGCTTGGTATCATCGCAGCAGTGCGCGAAACATCAGTGATCATTGCCGCCCTTATTGGCGTGTTGGTATTCGGCGAACGCCCGGCCAAGACCCGAATTTTATCGGCGATCATCGTGGCGCTGGGTGTTGCCGTAATCGCTTACACCCAATAACGCACGCATTTTTGGCAAATTTCCACGAAAACACACAAATTCCCAAATAAACAACTGGACTTTGTCCTCTTTCAGCCGATACTCACTCATTAAGGAGTCCGCTACATGAGCAAAAAGGCCGAAAAGCACGCCAACCACCGCGAAGTTGAACTGATGGACACGCTGCGCGGTTTTGGCGGCTCGGCGCGCACGTCTAATCTGGCCGGCGCCCTGAACGTCAGCGAAGAAACGGTGCGGCGCACGGTCAAGGCTTTGGCTAAATCCGGTCTGGTACAGCGCGTTCATGGTGGTGTTTACCTGACCAACGCCGAAGCGTTGACGCCGCTGGTCGCGCGTCTGGGCAAACGCACCGCCGAAAAGGCCCGAATCGCGACCTGCGCTATTGATCTGATCCCCGACGGCAGTTGCGTTTTTCTGGACGTCGGGTCCACCACCGCTTTTGTGGCCGAAGGTTTGAAAAACAAACGCAATTTGACGATTGTTACGAACGGGCTCCATGCCGCGCAGGCGTTGGTGAACTTTAATGAAAACCGTGTTTTTCTGGCTGGTGGCGAATTACGGATGGTCGAAAGCGGTGCATTTAGCACCGATACAATCAATTATGTGGCGCGGTTCAACTTTGATGTCGCAGTCTTTAGCGTCGACGGGATCGATCCGACAGAAGGTTTTTTGCTGGCGGCAGCAGGCGAAGCTGAACTTGCCCGCAATATCGCGCGCCGTGCGCGGCGCACAATCGTTGTAGCTGACCACAATAAATTTGGTCAGTGCGCACCAATGATTGCCTATGATCCGGCCGATGTGGACACCGTCATAACGGACACGCATCTGAGGCCAGTTTTTGCGGACTTTCTGAAAAAATGGGAAATCGAATTGCTTATCGCAGGCGATGAGGGCGCACAATGAACGCCCACAGGTTCCAGCGATGATTATCCTGTCGTTTGCCATCAAACTATTTGGTGCGACGATGCTGCTGCTTTTCGCCGTGAGTATGGTTTCTACCGGGATCGAGCGTGCTTATGGTGCATCGTTTCGCCGATTAGTCACCACCAAGGCCAGCGTACTGGGTATGACGCTGACCGGCGTGATGTTGGCGATGATATTGCAAAGCTCTGCCGCCGTCACTTTATTGGTTGCCGGATTTTCGGGAACGTCGGCGATCGGATTTTCTGCCGGAATGGCGATCGTTCTGGGCGGCGATCTGGGGTCGGCGCTGTTGATCCGGGTTCTGACCCTAGATATTCAGTGGATTGTCCCCGTCTTATTGGGTGTTGGCGGTTTTTTATTTTTGAAAACGCAAGGTCCGATGCTGAAACAGGCCGGACGGATTGCGATGGGAATTGCCCTTATCCTGATCTCACTCAGGTTCTTGCGCGAAACGATGGATCCGATCCGTGAAAGTGCCTTTTTGCCTGCGATCGCCGACTATCTTGTGCAGGACTATCTGACCGCGTTCATCACCGGTGTAGCACTAGCGTTTGTGATGCATTCATCCGTTGCAGTCATTTTGATCTGCGTGACGCTCGTCGCCATTGGTGCCCTGCCCCAAAGCGTTGGTCTGTCGCTAGTGTTGGGGGCAAACCTTGGCTCTGCGCTGATCCCGGTGTGGCTCACGCGCGGAATGTCAGCCAAATCGCGCCGCATCCCACTTGCCAATTTGATCATACGCGGCACGGTTTCAGTGATCGTGCTGTTTGCGATCAATCAACTGCCGACACCGGGCTTTATCACCGCGATGGACAACGCTCACGCGCTGGTTACAATGCATATCCTGTTCAACCTGATTTTGCTGTTAAGCTTGCCGTTCGTAGGGCGTTTGCAAGGGCTGGTTACTTGGATATATCCCGACAATGAAACACCAGCTAACAATATACCCCCGCATCATCACAGCGTTCTGCATTTAAACGTCACCACATCACCAAAACAGTCCCTTACAATGCTTCAGCGCGAAGTTTTGCGCATGGCAACATTGGTCAGTGAAATGATTGCTCCCGCGTTTGGACTATTGAAATCTTTTGACGCCGCGCAGGTCGCTGCCATCCGGGCCGACGAGGCCGCGCTTAATAACGCGCTGGATCACATCCGCCAGTATTCCGCTGGTTTCGACCATGACAGTCTCACCAAATCTGAAAATAGACAAATGCGTAACCTTGTTGATTACGCCATTTCGCTAGAAGCGGCGGGCGACATCGTTGCCAAACGTCTGATCGAACTGGCCGGTGAAAAAGATCGTGAAAAGCTTCGGTTTTCAGACGCGGGTTTTGACGAATTGCGCGCCCTGCACGAACGAATCGCGCGAAATGTCAATTTGGCGACGAATGTTTTGCTGTCGGCTGATATAGAAAGCGCTCGACTGTTGCTGGAAGAAAAAGCTGCCATCGCACAGCTGGAACAATCCAGTCGCAAAAAACATTTGCGCCGTCTCAGTAGCGGGGATTCTGACAGCCTTGCCTCCAGCGATATACATCTGGAAACCGCCTATTCACTAAAAGAATTTCATTCATGGATCGTCAAAATCGCACATCCCATCCTTGTGCGCGAAGGTCAGCTATTGGAAACCCGCCTGATCCAAAAGATTGGTGGCGACGAGAATGCCGGCTAGATTATCCGGCATAATCCAACCGGCCCGATGCTACTGTGCTTGCGCGCCGTCACTCAATCGGTTTTGCTGCCGCATCAAATTTGCGTAAAATGCCTGAGGCTAAAAACACACCAGCCGCCACCAAGACCACACCAAACACCTTCAACGGCCCCACTGATTCACCCAAGAACATGACCCCGCCCAACAAGGCGAGGATGGGTGTCAGAGCGCCGAAGGCCGACGATTCCGCCGCCCCCAGTAGCCGAACCGCATAACTAAACAGTACCATGGCCAGAATGCCGATGATTAAACTTTGGATCACCATCATTACAACGATATCGCCCCAATTAGCCATGGCAAAGCTTACATTTCCACTCAAAAGTAGCAGCGGCGTGATGGTCAGCGTGCCCCAGAACAAGCCAATCACCAAACCATGCATTGGGGTCAAACCACTTTGGCGGAAGATCACTGAATAGATAGCCCAGAGGCCAGAGCCGGTAAGAAACATCAGATGCCCCCGCCAGGCGCCGTCGCGGGCCCCGCCCAAAATCGGCCAAAGGCTCACGACAACAGCGCCAGTAAGGATCATGGCCAAACCGATGCGACGGCGCGGCCCGGGGATCTCTCCAGCCAAAGCATAGGCCGCTAAAGCGGCCCAAAACGGCAACATACCGGGCGCAAGCGCTCCACCATCTGACGCTGGCGCTCATTTCCGCGATCCCATCACGCGATCTGGATCGGCCCAGCAGCCGCATGCGGCTGGAAGGGGACGTGCCCAGCCCTGTGAACCTGCCATCTGGTTGCGCCTTTCATACCCGCTGCCCGTTCGCAAAAG
>JADHQX010000078.1 GCA_016777745.1 Candidatus Pelagibacterales bacterium | reverse complement strand
ATCTTATTAAAGCTAGAAAAGATTTGGATGTCTTTATGGTTGCTCCTAAAGGCCCTGGACATTTAGTTAGAAGCGAATATGAAAAAGGTGGTGGAGTACCATGTTTGTTTGCTGTTCACCAAGATGGATCAGGAAAAGCAAGAGACCTTGCTTTATCTTACGCTTCAGCCGTAGGTGGTGGAAGATCAGGAATTATAGAAACAACATTTAAAGATGAAGTTGAAACTGATTTATTTGGAGAGCAAACAGTTCTTTGTGGTGGATTAGTTGAATTAATTAAAAATGGTTATGAAACATTAACAGAAGCTGGTTATGCACCAGAGATGGCATATTTTGAAACTGTTCATGAAGTAAAATTGATTGTTGATTTAATTTATGAAGGTGGAATAGCAAATATGAACTATTCTATTTCAAATACAGCTGAGTATGGAGAGTATGTTGCTGGACCAAGAATTATAGACAAGGATCAGACTAAAAAAAGAATGAAAGAAGTATTATCAGATATTCAATCAGGTAAGTTCACTAAAGAATGGATGGATGAGTGTAAAAATGGTCAAAAAAACTTTTTAGCAACAAGAGCTAAACTTGCAGAACATCCTGTCGAAAAAGTTGGTGCTGAACTTAGAGCAATGATGCCTTGGATTAGTAAAAAGAAATTAGTTGATAGCGATAAAAGCTAAATTTTATTAAAAATTTCTACCTCCACACGAATTTGTAAAATTAAATTATTTCACCTATACTTTTTAAAATTAAAAATAGAGAGGTGAAATAATGAAAATTAAAAGTTTAATAAAAATACTATTAACAATAACACTAGTATTTGGATTTTCTTCAGCATGGGCTAAAAATATTAAATGGTCAATGGCAGGTGATAGTTTAACACTTGATCCACATGCTCAAAATGAAGGACCAACTACGATGGTTTCAAGACAGGTTTATGAAGCACTTGTAACAAGAGGCCTTGATATGAAAATTGGTCCACAACTAGCAACAGACTGGACAGCTACAAGTCCTACAACTTGGACTTTTAACCTAAGAAAAGATGTGAAATTTTCTGATGGTACTAAAATGACATCTGAAGATGTAGTTTTTAGTATATTAAGAGCAAAACTACCAACATCTGATTTTAAAGAATATATTAGTTCAGTTTCATCAGTTCAGGCACTTGGTGATTATTCAATTGAAATTGCTACAACAGAACCAAATCCAATCCTGTTAAACCAATTATCTAATATATTTGTAATTTCAAAAGCTTGGGCTACAGAAAACTTTTCAATTGCACCACAAAACTGGAATGCATCACAAGAAACTTATGCTTCAGTTAATGCAATGGGAACAGGACCTTTTAAAATAACTTTAAGAGAACCTAATACAAAAACTGTTTTTAAAAAGAATACAAAATGGTGGGGTAAAGTTGAGCACAATCTTACTTCAATTGAATTACTTCCTATAGCAAACGCTGCAACTAGAGTAGCTGCATTACTATCTGGAGAGATTGACATTGTAACAGATGCACCAGTTCAAGACTTAGGAAGGATTGGAAGTTCAGCGGGACATAAAGTTGTAAGTACACCACAAATGCGTACAATTTTTCTTGGAATGGACCAAGGTGCTGATGAACTTAGATCTGGAAATACAGGTGACAACCCTTTTAAAAAGAAGGAAGTTAGACAAGCTCTTTATCAAGCAATTGATATAAATGCTATACAGAAAAAAGTTATGAGAGGTTTAAGTGAACCAGCAGGAATAATTACATTCCCAGGAGTAACTGGTTATACTAAAGATCTTGATAAACGATTAGCATACGATCCAGAAGCTGCAAAAAAACTTTTAGCTGATGCTGGTTATCCTAATGGTTTTGATGTTGAGCTAAGATGTCCAAATGACAGATATGTAAATGATGAAGCGATATGTACAGCTGTAGTTGGAATGTTTGGTAAAATTGGTGTAAATGTCTCTCTAAACTCTCAAACTAAAAGTAAACACTTTAAAGAGCTACAAAATAAAAAAGGTGATTTTTATATGCTTGGTTGGGGTGTTCCTACTTTAGATAGTCATTATGTATTCCATTACCTATATGATACTGGTGCAAGCTGGAACAGAGTTAACTTTAGTGATGCTAGAGTTGATGAGTTAATTAAAGTTATGGAAGGCGAAGTAGATTTAGATAAAAGAAATGTTGCAATTGCAGAAGCTTGGAAAATTGTAAAAGATGATATTTCATATCTTCCCTTGCACCACCAAGTTATTTCTTGGGCATCTGCGAAGAATGTAAATGTTCCTATTAGACCTAACAATGAGCCTTTGTTTAGATTTTCTAGCATAGACTAATAAATTTAACATATAAGCCCTTTTGTAAAAAAAAGGGCTTATATCCAAAACAACACTTCATATTTTGATAAAGTATTTTTTTAAAAGATTGTTTCAATCAGTATTGGTTATGTTAGTCGTAGCCTTTGTGTCATTCTCACTTTTTACTTTTGTAGGTGACCCTGTTAACAATATGGTAGGTGAAGAAACATCAGATTTAGAAAGAGCTGAAATTAGAGAAACACTAGGTTTAAATGATCCAATTCCAGTGCAATTCACAAGATTTGTAAGAAATGCATCAAAAGGAAATTTTGGGATTTCTTATCAATTGAGAAGACCTGTATCTGAATTAATATCAGAAAGGTTGCCAGCAACTTTAGAGTTAGTCTTTATCTCTTCACTTATTGCTCTCGTTTGTGGAACATTATTGGGTGTTTATACTGGAATAAATCGAAAAAGCTTTATTAGTGACATCATTTTGGCAGTCTCTTTATTGGGTGTTTCACTGCCTACTTTTGTAATTGGAATTTTATTTATATATCTTTTTGCAGTAATTCTAGGTGTTTTACCTTCCTTCGGTAGAGGTGAGGTTGTTGATATTGGTTTTTGGACCACAGGATTTTTAACTATCTCAGGTCTTAAAGCAATAATCTTACCATCAGTCACATTAAGCCTTTTTCAAATGACTTATATTATTAGACTTGTTCGTGCAGAGATGATGGAAATATTACAGACAGATTATATTAAATTTGCAAGAGCAAGAGGGATAAGTGAAAAAAGTATTCAATATAAACATGCTTTAAAAAATGGCTTGATACCTGTGATTACAATAGCAGGAATTAATATTGGAACACTTGTAGCCTTTTCAATAATAACTGAAACAGTTTTTCAATGGCCAGGTATGGGGTTTCTTTTTATTCAGGCAGTTAAGTTTGTGGACATACCAATAATGTCAGCTTATTTAGTTTTTATTGCATTTATATTTGTAATGATAAATTTTATTGTAGATATTCTGTATTATTTTATTGACCCAAGAATAAGAGTTAAATCTGAAAGTGCAAATGGATAATCAAAATTTATCAATCATAGATAAGATTAAAGATAGTGATATATTTTTTTCTTTTATAAAATCTCCCACTGCAATAATATCAACTACGATATTAATAATTATTTTCTTGTGTTCATTTTTTGTAGAACTTGTTGCACCATTTAATCCATTTGATCCATCAAGCCTTGACCTAATGGAGGCATTCACTCCTCCTTACTGGGAAGATGAAGGTGTTTCAAAATTTTTATTAGGAACAGATGGCCAAGGCAGGGATATGCTTTCGACAATATTGTATGGTTCTCGTATCTCTTTAATAGTTGGTTTTGCAGCTATCCTGTTTAGCTTAATTTTTGGAGTTTCCTTGGGATTAACAGCTGGTTATTTTGGTGGCAAATATGAAATGATAATTATGAGAATAACAGATGTACAATTAACAGTACCAAGTATTTTAATGGCTTTACTCGTTGATGGTATTGCTAGGGGTGTAATTTCAAAAGAATTACATGATGAAATGGCAATTTATGTGTTAATTTTTGCGATAGGAATTTCTGAATGGCCTCAATTTGCAAGAGTATCTAGAGCAGCTACATTAGTAGAAAAAAATAAAGATTATATTTCTGCTTCAACAATTATTGGTGTTCCAAATATTAAAATAATGTTTAAACATATTTTACCAAACATATTGAGACCCATACTTGTAATTGGAACCATTGGACTTGCACTTGCAATAATAGCTGAATCTACTTTAAGTTTTTTAGGAGTAGGCGTTCCACCTACAACACCATCTCTTGGAACGTTAATTAGAATTGGAAATGACTTTTTGTTTTCTGGTGAGTGGTGGATAACTTTTTTTCCTGCAATATTTTTAGTTATTTTAGCTTTTTCAATTAATCTTTTAGGTGACTGGATGAGAGACACCCTGAATCCAAAATTAAATTAATGAGCTTTTTAAAAATTGATAATTTAAGCGTTAACTACAAAATGAGAAAAGAGACTGTATATGCTGTTAAAAAAATTAATTTTGAAGTAAAAAAGGGAGAAATACTTGGCTTGGTAGGAGAATCTGGATCTGGTAAAAGCACATTAGGAAATGCAATAATAAATCTTATCGATGAACCAGGAAAAATTTCAGATGGAAGGATAATCCTAGATGGAGTTAATATTCATGAAAACCCAGAAGATATAATAAAATATAGAGGAAAAAAAATTGGATTAATCTTCCAAGACCCACAAACTTCCTTAAATCCTTTATTAACTATAGGTGAACAACTTATTGAGACTATCCAGACTCATTTAAATTTTAATTTAAAAGAATCTAAAGATAGAGCAATTAATTTATTGCAGGAAGTTGGTATTAAAGATGCTGAAAATAGATTTAATAATTATCCTCATCAATTTTCAGGAGGTATGAGACAAAGAGTTGTAATTTCTTTAGCGTTATGCTGTGAGCCTGAATTACTTATTGCAGACGAGCCAACAACTGCACTGGACGTGTCTATACAATCACAGATCCTTGAATTAATTAAGACTTTAACTAAAGAGAGAAACTTAGCTGTAATATTAATCACACATGATATGGGGGTAATTTCTGAAACAGCTGATCGAGTTGCAGTAATGAAAAGTGGCAATTTAGTAGAGATTGGTTCAACAAAAGAAATTCTTACTAATCCAAAAGAAATCTATACAAAAAGTCTTATTAGTTCAGTACCTCCAACTAATAAAAAAATTTCAAGATTCAAGATAATAGAAAAAGATAGAAACAGTGAAAGAAGTATAAATATTAAAATCTTAGATAGATGGAATAAAAGAAAATTAACTTCACAAAACTTAATTGAAATAAAAAATCTTAAAAAAATATTTCAAGAAGGGATGTTTACAGAGAGCTCAAAAAATACAGTAATGGCTGTTGATGATGTTTCTTTTAATATAAAAGAAGGAGAATCATTTGGATTAGTTGGAGAGAGTGGCAGTGGAAAATCAACTATTGCTAAGATGATTGTTAATCTATTTAAACCATCATCTGGAGAAATTTTTTTTGATAATACCTGTATAACACAGATAAAAAAAAACAGTGAAATGATGAATTTTAGAAAACAAATTCAAATGATTTTTCAAGATCCTTTTTCTTCGCTTAATGGAAGGTTAAAAGTAAAAGATATTATTGCAGAACCAATTCAACTTCATAATCCCTTAATAACAAGTAATGATTTAGATGATTATATTAATGATCTACTAGAGTCTGTTGATTTATCAAAAAAATCTGCCGCAAGATATCCTCATGAATTTTCTGGTGGACAAAGACAAAGAATATCAATTGCAAGAGCTCTTGCTACACAGCCTAGACTTCTTGTCTGTGACGAACCAACTTCAGCTTTAGATGTAAGTATACAGGCACAAATATTAAATTTATTAAAAGATCTACAAGAACAACTCAATTTAACCATACTGTTTATTAGCCACGACTTACCTGTCGTTCGTCAGATGTGTGATAGAATTGGTGTATTACGAAATGGTAAACTATGTGAAGTATCAGATACAGAGAAATTATTTTTAGAACCTGGGCATGAATATTCTAAAGAGCTTTTACGTCTAATGCCTAAAATAGAGTCTATTTACAATTAATGAATAGAAGGCCTAGAAAATAATAATTATATCAAAAATCAACAAAATATTTTGCAATCTCTCTTATAGATTGTATTATAGTTTTTCTAAAAAATTATTGGTTATGAGCGACAAAGATAAAGTTATTATATTTGATACTACGATGCGAGATGGTGAGCAGTCACCTGGCGCATCAATGAGTATTGAGGAAAAAATTCAAATTGCAAGAATTTTTGATGAATTAGGGATTGATATTATTGAAGCTGGTTTTCCCATTGCATCACCAGGAGATTTTGAGGCTGTCACAGCTATAAGTAAAATTTTAAAAAACTCAATTCCATGTGGACTATCAAGAGCAAGTAAAAAAGATATAGATGCATGTCATGAAGCTTTAAAAGCTGCTCCAAGATTTAGAATTCATACTTTTATTTCAACAAGCCCACTTCATATGAAATTCAAGTTAAACAAATCTCCAGAGCAAGTTTTAGATGCAATAAAGG
>JADHQX010000004.1 GCA_016777745.1 Candidatus Pelagibacterales bacterium | reverse complement strand
ATCTTTATGAGTCGTTTAATAATCTCAGCTTCGGGAGAGTGTTTTTTATTTGCTAACATAAAAAGTTCAATAAAATTTTCAAAGCAAATTAAAATTCATCAAATAGAGCCAAAATTTTTAACTAGTTTTTTATCCAATACTGTATCAAGCCAAAAAATAATTGCAGATCCACGAACACTGCCTTCAAATATTTACCAATCTTTAAAAAAACTTAAATCAAAAATTAAATTAATTGATGATTCAATTGAAATTTTGAAATCTCAAAAAAATAATACAGAAATAAAAGGTGTTCGATCTGCACATTTACGTGATGGTGTAGCTCTAACTAAAGCTATATTTTGGATAAAAGAGAGTGTTATGAAAAAAGGTTTAACAGAGTTACAAGCTGTAAAAAGAATTGATACCAATAGATCTAAAAATAAGCACTTTCACTCCTTAAGTTTTCCAACTATTGCAGGCTCAGGACCAAATGGTGCTATAGTTCATTACCATGCCAACAAAAAAACAAACCGTATCATTAAAGACACTGATTTATTTCTAATTGATTCTGGTGGTCAATATTTAGATGGTACCACTGATGTTACAAGAACTATTTCTTTTAATAAAGTCTCTAAAGAACAAAAAAAAATGAATACCCTTGTATTAAAAGGACATATTGCAGTTGCAACAAGTAAATTTTCTAAATCGGAAACTGGAAAAAATCTAAATGTAAATGCACGTAAATATCTAAAAGAACATAACTGTAATTTTGATCATGGTACTGGTCATGGTGTTGGTTATTTCTTAAATGTACATGAAGGACCACAATCAATATCCTCTGTATCTAAAGTTAAATTTTTACCTGGTATGATTATATCTAATGAGCCTGGATATTATAAAGCTAATGCGTACGGTATTAGAATTGAAAATCTTATTACAGTTAGAAAATTAGGTAACAAATATGAATTTGAAAATTTAACACTTGCTCCAATTGATAAAAAACTGATTGAAGTTAGTCTATTAACAACCAATGAAATTAGTTGGCTGAATACTTATCATAAATTAGTTTATAGTAAGCTTAATAAATATTTAAAGCCTAAGGAAAAAATATGGTTAAAGGCTGAATGCTCAAATTTATAATCCTTTAGTAAATTCAATCCATTCATTTTCAGTAAAAACTTCAACGCCAAGCTCTATAGCTTTATTTAGCTTAGATCCTGGTTTATCTCCATAAATTAGCATATCAGTTGATTTACTTATACTAGAAACAACTTTAGCCCCCATTCGTTCAGCGATAGCCTTTGCTTCAGCTCTAGACATTGATTGAAGAGAGCCTGTAAATAAAACTGATTTATTTGTAATTTTAGTCTGTTGAATGTTAACTATTTCTAGACTGACATTACATACAGTTAATAGCTCTATAATCTCATTATAATTAGTTTTAACCAATATATAATTAGTAAATGAATTTACTGCTTTAGGTCCTAGTCCATCAATATTATTTAATCTATCAATTAATAAATTTTTATCTAAATTCGCAATTGATTCCTTAAATTCATTAAGTGATTTAAAATTTCTAGCAATAAGTTTAGCATTTTTTTCTCCAACATGCCTTATACCCAAGGCATATATAAGTTTGGATAGATAAATATTTTTCTTTTTATTGATTGTATTTATCATATTAGAAAATGATAATTCTCCCCAACCATCTAAACTTACTATTTCACTCTTTTTATCTTCAATCTTAATAATATCAGAAAAGTTTTTTATTAATTTTAACTGATAAAAAAATTCAATTTGTTTTTCTCCTAAGCCATCTAGATCTAATGCAGATCTTGATACAAAATGCTTTAATCGTTCAGATCTCTGGGCATCACAATTTAAATCACCACTACACCTAAGAACTACTTCATCTTTTTCTTTTATAATATTTGAATTACATACCGGACAATTAGTAGGTACTTTAAATTTAGACTTTCTTTTTTTATTTTTATTTACAATCACTTCTATAATGTATGGAATAACGTCCCCAGCACGTTCAATTAAAACTGTGTCGTCTTCTCTAATATCTTTTTTAGCTACTTCATCAAAATTATGAAGTGTTGCATTGGAGACAAGTACTCCACCAACATTGATTGTTTTTAATCTTGCCACAGGTGTTAACGCACCCGTTCGCCCAACTTGAATATCTATTTTTTCAATCTCTGTTATTGCTGTTTCAGCTGCAAATTTATGTGCTATAGCCCAGCGTGGAGATTTTCCAACAAAACTAAGTCTACTTTGGAGCTCCAAATCATTTACTTTGTAAACAAGGCCGTCAATATCATAAGGGATATCATGTCTATTGTTAAATATTTCACTGTGCACTAAAGACAATTCTTTAATTGATTTTGCAACTTGTAGCTTTGGGCTAATTGGTATTCCCCAATTATTAAATTTATGCATTGTATCATAATAAGTTTTATTAGCACTGTGATCAGAAGAACCAAAGCCATGAGCAATAAATTTTAGTGGTCGTGACTTGGTAATGCTTTTATCTAATTGCCTAAGACTGCCGGCCGCTGCATTTCTAGGGTTAGCAAACTTAGTATCATTTTCTTTATTTAAAACCTCAAAATCTTCACGAGTAATAAAAACTTCTCCTCTTATTTCAATCATCTCAGGCGGTTTCTTTGTTTTTAATTTTTTTGGTATTTCTTTAATTGTACTAATATTATCTGTCACTACTTCACCAACTTCACCATTACCCCTTGTTACACCTTCTTTGAGGATACCGTTTTCATAGATTAAGTTTAATGAAAGACCATCTATTTTTGGTTCAATAGAATATTCTAAATTAGAATTTTTATTACCAAGAAAATTTTTAACTTTTTTTTCAAAATTTTCTAAGTCTTCTAAATTCATTGCATTGTCTAGCGAAAGCATTCTTGATGGATGTGTAAATTTTGTAAATTGAGCTGAGGCTTCACCTCCCACTTTATTAAATAAGTCTATATGTTTGAGAGTTTTAGGATGTTCGTTTACTAGATTGCTAAGACTAGTTAAAAGCTTGTCATATTCTGAATCGCTAATTATGGGTGCGTCTAAGTTGTAATAAAGATTGTTATGATGTTCTATTTGTTTGAGGATACTATCTGCATCCTTTATAATCTTTTTTGTACTCACTTATTTAATTCAATTTTAATTCATTATCAATTAACTCATATGATGCCTTGTACCAATAGCTATCTGGGTAGTTATATCCAAGAGTTGCTGCGTATTTCTCAGCCTGTTGGATAACACCAATAGTTAGATATATTTCAACTAGTCTATGTAGAGCTTCTGGAGCATACCTTGTTTGTCCAAATTTGTTTATAATATTGTTATATCGATTTATTGCTGCTACCCATTGATGATCGTTTTGATATTGCATTGCTATATTTAATTCTTTGCCAGCCAGCCGATCATTAATAGTCTTAATTTTCTCCCTTGAATCACTTGCATACTCAGATTCAGAAAATCGATTTATAACCTCGTTAAATGATCTCAAGGCGATATAGGTAATTGATTGATCTCTTGTAACATCGCTAATTTGATTAAAATAATTCATCCCCTTCATATAGTAAGCGTAATCTATTTCTTTACTACCTGGATTAAGTGCTAAATATCTATCAATTACATTTATACTTTCATCATGCATATTTGATCGCAAATAACAAAAAGCTGCCATTAACTGGGCTTGTCCAGCCCAAGTTGAATAAGGATATTGTCTCTCTATATCCTCAAAAATGAGTGCCGCATCTACATAATCTTTCTTTTTTGTTTTTTTTAATGCATCCGCATAAAGTATTGAAAGTTTTTCACCTTCCGATTCAGGAACTACTAGTTTGCTACTAGAACAACTGGATAAGAGTAAGCAAGATGTAAAAATTATAATTATTAGTCTTTTCATAATATCCAGTAAAATAAGTGTGTTTTTAAATGCTTATTTTATTGATTATTAGCGAAGATAAAAGGCTTATCTTTTTTTAGTTATAAGCTAACCGTGCTAGTAGAAAATTGATCAGGCATTATAGCATAATCAGGTTGTTCGCTTAAAGTTATAATTTCCCAGTTACTCGCATCTGAGAATATTTCTTTTACTGCTAGGTGCATAAGACTATGTCCAGCACAATAAGCTTGAATATGACCTAGAACAGAGTTTCCAGTTAAAAATAAGTCACCTATTGCGTCTAGTGCTTTATGTTTTGCAGGTTCATTAATGGTTCTTAATCCTTCTTTATTAAGTGTTCCGTCTGTTCCAAATACAACAGCATTATCTAATGATCCACCTTTAATAATTCCATTTGCTTTCAAATTTTTTAATTCCGACTCAAATGTAAAAGTTCTACATTCAGCTAAGTTACTTTTGAAAGTATTTTCATTTACTGACTCAATATAGATATTTTGCTTACCTACAACTGTACCTGGGTAATTGATAGTATAATCAACTGATAATTCATTGCTTGGCTGTATTTTAACATAAGCATCATCTCTTTTAGCTTCTATTGTTTTCAAAATCTTAAGGTATTTCTTTTTAGACTTTAATTGTTTTAAGCCAATCTTTTCAATAGCTGATGTATATTCAATTGAGCTGCCGTCTAGTATTGGCATTTCACTTGAGTCAATATCAACTAGCAGGTTATCAATTCCAAATGCATGCAGGGCTGCCATTAAATGCTCAATCGTACTTACACTTAAGCCACACTTGTTTTCAATAGTGGTACACAATTGCGATGTCTTGATATTTTTATAAGAAACTTCTATTATATTTTCATCAGCAGGCAACTTACTATCAATTCTTTTAAATTTAATACCCGTATTTGCTGGAGCTGGATGAAGTGTAATTTTTGAATACTCACCCAAGTGTAGTGAGATACCTTCAAATGAATATGAATTATTTATGGTTTTCTGATAAATATTTTGCATTTCACACAAATATATATGTCTAGGCTCTTGCAAAAAACACAATCATTGTTACTCATTATTTCAACCTATATCGCCTTAAAAAAATTATAAAGCATTGATAAAACTGAATCTTTTTTATTTGCGTCATCTTTTCTATTATACTGAAACTCTGTGCTCAAAGCATAATTTAACATCCCAATACATGTACTATTATTTGGATTATCAATTATTGATTTTAAACCATGAACTTTTTGAGGAGCTCCAACTCTAATATTCTTAGTTTTAAAAACTTTAGCGGTTAAATCAATAATATCTGAATATTTAGCGCCTTCACCTGTCAATACAATATGACTATTTGCTAAATCATAATACTTGCAGACTTTTAATTTATTAAAAGCTAATTCTATAATTTCTTCCATTCTGTAAGCAATAATGTCTTTAATACGAATCTGCGATTCATCTAAGTTTTTTGAAATAGTATCACTTCCCCATTTCAATCTTAGTAAATTAGAATCATCTTCAGAAATATTTAAGATACTTTGCAAGTCAGCATTTATATATTTTAATCCTATATCAGTATTATCAAAAAAAACTAATTGATCATCAATAATAATTGTAACTTCTGTTTTATAATAATTTAAATCTAAACAAACTACACCAAGACTAGACTCCATTTCGTTTATCGAGGCTAAACTACTAGCGTATGGTGCAAGCACACACTGCTTTATATGTAAATCACTAGCATTTAATAACTCATTAATATTTTTATGTTGATCCTTATTAATACTTATTATGTGCCATTTGGTAGTTAGCATTTGAGCTTTTAAACCAATTGGATCGGATACAATTTTTTTATCATCAATTTTATAGCTAATAGCTAGTGTATGAATTGGTATATTGTTACTTTGATAAAGTTCCATAAAATCTTTAGATTCATAAAAAGACCTTATATGCTCTTCAGTTATTACAATATTATTTAAAAATAATTCGTGTGTAATATATTGACTGGTAATTCCTTTATTTACACTTACCAGAGTATTAGTAATTTTTTGACCTGCAACTCTCTCATTTTCTAAGTGAGAAGATTTGATATATGAGGCCAATATATCTTTATCTAGAACATTATCTTGGTCCCATTTTCCTTTTTTTTCAGTCATACTTAAAACTTGTATAATTGAACCTTGATTAGCAATCTCAATTTCTTGTGCTGTAATGAACTTTACTACATTATGATCAATCTGAAGTGCATTAATAAGATTCTTAGGCATTTTGTTTATACTTCATCCAAACCAGTTTTTAACTCTTCACCACCAGGAACTTTTATAGTAGCCCTTCCAATCTCTCTTAAGTCTATTTCAATAATATTAGTGTTGAATAATTTTTGCTCTTCTTGAAGTTGTTTTAATTTTATTAATTGATATGAGCTATTTTTCTCGGGCAACTTTATTTTTATATTTTGCTTTAAAATTAAATTCCACCTTCTGTTTTCTATAAATTCTACCTCAATAATCCTATTTAGAATTTTGGGATAGCTTGTATTTATCTCGCGAATTAAATCAGAGAAATTTAAATTCCCATTTGACCCAGTAACTCTTACTAATTCTAAGTATTTTGAGTTATCAGGAATTTTTGATATTATCTCACCATCATCGTCAATTAAATATTGATTAATGCCTTCAATAAAGATGGCAAAAGGTAAATTCTCAATTATTGAAACATAAATTGTATCAGGAAATTTCCTTTTAATTGATGCTCTTTTTATCCAATCCAATTGTTCAACTTTTGATTTATATTCTTCAATAGGAAAATGAATGAGGCTTTTTTCTTTATACTCTAAAATTGTTTCCTTAATCTCAGCTAAATCCGAATAATTGGTACCTTGAACTTCAATTTTTTCAATAGTAGCAAAATTATTAACTAAAGATGGAATGAAGGTTAATATTATTGCAATAATTAGAGTTGATAATAATAAAATTACTAATAAAAAATTATTTATATATTTACCTATTAATTGAAGCATCTTTAACTATCCAATCTATTAAATTATCAAAGCTTACACCATGATATTTTGCTATTTCTGGCACCAAAGAAGTTGGTGTCATACCTGGTTGAGTATTAATCTCCAATATAAAGAAAATACCTGATTTATTGTCTAAAATAAAATCTGATCTAGTAATGCCTTTGCAGTTCAATACTTTGTGAGCTTTAAGGCCCAATTCATTTACTTCTTTAATTTTATTTGCTTCTATTCTTGGAGGTATAATATGCTTAGTAGCACCATTATCAAAGTATTTTGATTCATAGTCGTAAAATTTATTTTTTGGAACTATTTCTATAGAGCCAACTTGGTCATTGCCATAAATAGCTACTTGAACTTCAGGACCTTCTATAAATTCTTGTACAAGCACTTTATTTTTTTCATCTGAACAAGTTTGACTAGAAATAATACCTTGAATATATTCATTTTTTTCTAATTCATTAGTTATTATAGCAACTCCAACACTTGACCCATTATCATTTGGCTTAATTACGTAAGGGTACGGCATTGGATCATTTCCAATTAAATCTTTTAAATTACACATAATTGAATTTGGATGAGAAAAACCATTTTGAATAAAAATTTTTGCTGATTCATTTTTATCCATAGCTAATTTTGACGCGGCTATACCTGAATGAGTATAGGGTACCTTAGAATTCTCAAGAATTTTTTGAACCTCACCATCTTCACCCCATGTTCCATGAAGTGCATTAAATACAATATCTGGCTTATGGAAATTTATTTCTTTTAACAGACCTGGATCAGCATCAACCTCAATAACTTCATAATTGAGTCTTTTTAATGCTTTTGAGATTTCTTTAGATGAAATAATACTAATTTCTCGCTCCGCTGAAATTCCTCCATAGATAACCATAATTTTTTTTTTGCTCACTGAAGCTATCTGTCTCCTAAAATTTTTATTTCCATGTCTAGTTTTACACCTGTTTGCTCAAAAACATTTTTTTGAACTAATTTGCAAAAATCCTCTATTAAATTAGCCGATAAATTTTGTTTATTTTCAATAAAATTGTAGTGCTTTAAAGAAAAAGAAACACCACTCATATTAATGTTATGACATTCTGATTTATAAATTAACTCCCAAGCTTTTAGAGGTGAAATATTTATATCTGGGTTTTTAAAAGTACTTCCGCCAGTTTTGATACCTCTTGGCTGCGATAAATTCTTTTCTTTATTAATCTTTTCAATCTTAGCAGTTATATTTAATTGCTCATCCTTTGATCCTTTTAAACTAATTTCGGTAAAAATTATGCCAGATGACAAAGGATTGAATCTATATTCAAAATTGAAATCATCCCTACTAATTTCAATTTTGTTGCCATAATAACTAATTCCCTTAGCAGAATAAAATATTTGGCTTATATCTCCCCCATAACACCCAGCATTCATTGCTAGCGCACCTCCTATATTGCCAGGTATACCTGACAAAAATTCAAAGCCTCCAATAGACTCTTCTTGGCTATATCTTGCTATAACTTTATCCATTGCCGCTCCTCCAGCAATTACAACCTCATTAGAAGTTTGAATTTTTTGAAAGCTTTTACCAAGTTTTATTACGAGTCCTTTAATGCCACCGTCTCGAATTAAAATATTAGATCCTTGACCAATCACTGTTCTATTAAATTCTTTAGGAAGTTTTTTTAGAATATCAGATAATTGAATCACACTATCACAATGATAAAATACCTCTGCTTTGCCTCCAACACCAAGCCATGAAGACTTAGCAAGGTTATAATCAAATAGTAATTTACCTTCTAATTTGTTGTTGGCTTCATAATCCTTAAGAAATTCGATAGCTTTAGACATCTAATTTTTATTCATATAATTATTAACAAAATTAATGGCTTTGTTTGAAATATCACCGGCACCCATAAATATTATTAAATTTTTCTTTTTGTTATCTAAATATTGAGTCATTAAGTTTATAGATTTTAAATGAAAAGCTTCAACATTTGAATTTTTTTCAATTGATTTAATCAATTTATCTATTTTAAAAGAATTGATATTTTTTTCTCCTGCAGCATAAACATCCATAACTAAAACAGAATTTGCTTTCTTAAAACATTTTGAGAACTCAGCTTGTAAAGATTGAACTCTTGTATACCTATGAGGTTGAAATACAGCTATAATATTATTTGATGACGTGGATTCACTTCCTGCAGACAAAACATTTTCTATTTCAGTTGGATGATGTGCATAATCATCTATAAATATATTATTATTGAAGTTTCCAATATTAGTAAACCTTCTAGAGACACCATTAAAGTTTTTAAGTGCAGTTTTAGTTAAATTCTGGGGCAATTTAAGTTTAAGTGAAATTGCTATTCCAACAAGGGAATTTAGAATATTATATTTACCAAGCATTGGTAATTCATAATTTTTTATTATTTTCTTATCATTTTTTATTAAATTATTTTCAACATCAAAAATTACCCTATCATTTTTAATTCTTATGTTTATTGCTCTAATATCTGAATTTTTACTAAGTCCATATTTTATTATTTGGGTACCTTTAATGTTCCTTATAATTTTTTTTAAATTAAGATCATCATTACAAATAACTGAAAAACCATAAAAAGGAACTTGAGTAATAAATTTCTTAAAGCTTTTTTTCAAGACTGAAAAGCTCTTATAAAAATCTAGATGTTCTTTATCGATATTAGTAATAACTGAAATTGTTGCTGGTAATTTTAGAAAAGTACCATCTGATTCATCGGCCTCAACAACCATCCATTCACCACTGCCTAATTGAGTGTTTGTACCAATTTCATTGATAATGCCGCCATTTATAATTGTTGGCTTAAGCTTTTGATCCATAAAAATACTAGAAACCATAGTAGTGGTAGTAGTTTTCCCATGTGAGCCTGAAATCGCAATACCTTTTTTTAATCTCATGAGATGAGATAAAATTTTAAATCTTGGTAATGTTGGAATCTTATTTTTTTGTGCTGTTAAAATTTCAATATTATTACCTTTAATTGCAGTAGAAAAAAAAACTATATTAGCTTTTCTTACATTTGCTGCTTTATGCCCAATAAATACTTTTATATTTTTTTTTAATAGCCTAGCTATATTGCTGTTCTTATTAATATCACTTCCTTGAACATTATAACCCATTTCTGACATAATTTCAGCAATACCGCTCATACCAATGCCACCAATACCTATAATGTGAACAGTGTCTTTTTTATTAATTAACATTTTATTTTTGGATCAATTTTAATATGTCGTTTGTAGTGTTCTTATAAGTTAAATCTTTAAGTTTTTGACTTATAAACTTAACTTTATCAGGGTTTTTATAGAAACCTAGCAAAGTATTTAATATTAAATCAGATGATATTTCAGAATTTTTAATTATTTTGGCACACAATTTTTTCTCTAAAAAAGATGCGTTATAAAATTGGTGATCATCTATGGCAAAAGGAAATGGAATTAAGATTGATGGTTTATTTGTATAAATTATTTCATTTACAGTTGAAGAGCCTGATCGTGAAATTATTACATCTGACTCAGACATTTTTTGTGGCATATCATTAAAATAATTACTTACTTCACTTAAAATTCCAAATTCATGATATTTATTTTTTATTGACGAAATATCTTCCTTTCTACATTGATGATAAATAAGTAAATTACGGTCCACTTGTTTAGATAATTTTATTATTGCTTCTGGTACTTCTTTTGAAAAACTATATGAACCTTGACTACCACCAATAATAGATATTATGTATCTATTATTCTCTTTAGCTTTAAAATTTTCAAATTCATCTCTAAGTGGTAACCCAACTTTATGGATTTTATGATCAAATTTCTTATCTATCATCCTTGTTTCACCAAACGTAAGGAATATGAAAGAGGCATATTTTGAAAGAACTCTATTAGCTTTACCTAATACGGCATTAGCTTCGTGTATAGATATTTTTCTTTTTATACTTTTTGCACACAATAATACTGGGAGCGTTAAATAGCCTCCAAACCCCAATATATGAGCAGATTTATTCTTAAATAAGATAGGTAATATTTGAAGATATATAATAGGAAAGTTTAATAATTGTTCAAATTTTGAAATAAACTTAGTGGGTGTTTTGAGAACAAATACATCAGTCTGTTTTAAGTCTTTAAAAAAAAATGAACCTCTATTATCTGTAATAATTAAACAATTTATTTTTAATTTTAAAAATTTTTTATATAAGGCTGCCATAGGAATACAATGGCCACCTGTTCCACCTCCTACTAAAATAATTTTATTCATATAAGAAATTTAATTATTAATTGTGTCTTTTTTTTGTGAGTAATAAAATCAAGCCCAAAGTTAACGCTATACCTAAGATTGAAGAACCCCCATAGCTAATAAATGGTAATGTCATACCGGTTGAAGGTATTAAATTTAGATTTACAGCACAATGAATTAGTGTTTGAAATGATAAATAGACCGTCAATGAAAACAAGCTAAGTTGAATGAAATGATCTTTTTCATCATAAGATCTTTGAAAAACTCTGTATGCTATATAAAAAAATAACGATAAAATTACTAAACACCCAACAGCTCCATATTCTTCACCTATAACAGCAAATATATAATCTGTATGAGATTCCTGGAGCGTATTTTTTAACTGTCCTTCTCCAGGACCTACGCCAAAATACCCACCTTCCTTAAAAGCGTTTATAGATCTATTTACTTGAGATACGTCATATTGTTCGGGTGAAAAAAAAGCATTTATTCTATTTTGAACGTTAAAATTTAAAAAATAGATTCCAACAAAACTAATAAGACCAAAAAAAATAATTCCAATTAAGGCTGCAAAGCTAAATCCACTAAGAAAAAAACTAGATACAAAAATTGATGAAATAATTGCAAGTTGTCCTATATCAGGTTGCTTTACTAATACTACTGCGATAAAAAAATATATTATAAAACTATATAAATATTTTTTTCCGCTAGTATTCTCAGTTTTATTTTCAAGTATCAATGCTAAGCCAATACAAAAAATTGGCTTAATTAATTCAATTGGCATTAAAGTTATAATTATTAAGTCAAGCCAACGTGATGAACCTTTACTTTCAAGACCAAAACCAGGAATGATTGTTAAAGTCAAAACTACCAGTAAGAATAAGAATATGTATGGTGTATATTTTTTTATAGTCTTTAATTCAAAAAATGAGCAAATTAAAATGATTAATACTCCAAATAATAGGTAGATTGATTGAATTGTGAAGGCATTAAGAATACTAATCTGATCAACATATGATCCACCTGGCTTAATAGTAAAGCTCATAGTTAGTCCAAAAAAAGTAAGAATTAAAAAACATATCAATAATTGTTTATCAATATTAAACCACCAGTTAGATAAAATTGTTAATTCATTTTTATTGCTATTTTGACTCATATTTTTATAAAGATTTTACACATTTTTTAAACGCATTACCTCTAGTTTCAAAATTTTTATATTGATCAAAAGATGCGGCGGCTGGGGATAGTAATATTGAAATAATCTTTTTTTCTTTTTTTGAGTTTAAAAAAGCTGTCTTAATTGCTTTTTTCATTTCTTTAACATAAACTATTTCTGTGTACTTTTCGAATGCATCAAAAAATATTTTTTTTTCTAACCCTATAATATATATTTTTTTTACATTCTTTAAAAAAGGTATAGCTGAATCCATATTATATGACTTAGGAATGCCACCACAAATCCAATAAATATTTTTAAATGACCTTAAAGCTGGTAAACTAGACTCAATATTTGTAGCCTTTGAATCATTAATAAATAATGTTTTATCAATCTTTTTAACAATTTCCTGTCTATGAGGAAGCCCCTTAAAGCTGGCAATGGCTTTGAGACTATATTTATTTAGCTGGTTTATACCTGACAATGCAGCAAGAACTAATGAAATATTCTCAAGATTATGACGTCCATACAAATTAGAATTTGAAGCCCTATAGATAAGTTGAGTTCTTTTATAAATTGATAAATCATCATAATAGTAATTGGATCTTTTATTTTTTCCTGAAATTTTAATTAATTTGAACTTATCTTTATATGAAAGCTTATTAATATATTTTTTTGTAAGTTGATGATCGCATGAAATTATTGCTAAGTCACTTTTCGTTAGATTTTTGAAAATCTTAAATTTTTGCTTTATATATTCATTAAATGTTTTATGCCTCTGCATATGATCGTCAGAAATATTAGTTAATATAGAAATATTTGGTTTAAATATTGATGTTGTCTCTAATTGATAAGATGAAACTTCAATTATATAAAATCCATTTTTTAGAACTTTTGATTGAAATATAGATTTTCCAATATTGCCTATTAAGCTAGTTTGATAACCTAATTTTTGAAGTACATGATGCATAATCGATACAACTGTGGACTTACCATTAGTTCCAGTTGCAGCAATAATCTTAATATTACCATTTAAATAGTTTATTGATGAGTTTAGGTATATTTGAAAAAGATCTAACTCACTTATAATTTTTACACGATTCTTCTTTAGTAAACTTATAACTGGATGAGCATCTAATCCTTTTGTAGGTATTCCTGGACTAGGAACACAGTAATCTAATTGACTAAAATTGAAATTTTTTAGATTTATATTTTTTGGCAAATTATTTTTGATATTATCACTATCATCCCAAGTATAAACTTTGGCATTACTTTTAATCATCGCTTTGTAAAGATTTAGTCCTGTTATGCCCAGTCCCAGGATCAAGATTTTTTTATCTTTAAAGACAGTGGATGTTATCATTAGTTTATCTAAGCTTTAATGTAGCAAGACCAAGAATTGCTAAAATAACCGTTATAATCCAAAAACGTATTACTATTTGGGACTCAGGCCATCCTTTTTTTTCAAAATGATGATGTAATGGTGCCATTAAAAAAAATCTTTTACCTGTGCTTTTAAAATAACCAACTTGAATAATTACTGAAATAGCTTCAACTACAAATAATCCACCTACTATTGCTAGAACTATTTCATGTTTAATCATTACAGCTATTGCACCCAAGGTAGCTCCGAGTGATAACGAGCCAGTGTCACCCATAAAAACCATTGCTGGAGGGGCATTGTACCATAAAAAACCAAGTGCAGAACCAATCAAAGCACCACATAAAATAGTTAACTCCCCTGCACCTGGTACATAATTAATATACAAATAATTAGAAAATATAATATTACCAGCTAGATAACAAATTAATGCAAAAGTTAAGGCAACAATCATAATTGGAACAATTGCCAGTCCGTCAAGACCATCTGTTAAATTTACGGCATTCGCTGATCCAATAATTACAAAAACTACAAATGGAATGAAAAAAAATCCAAGGTTTATATAAATGTCTTTAAGAAAAGGAAGAGATAATAATTTTTGATTATCTAGATTTAATGCGCTTGACCATATAACAAATATAACCGCACATAAGATTTCAAGAATAATTTTAGTTTTTCCACTTACCCCATCACTGGTGTTATTTGAGACCTTTTTATAATCATCAAAGAAGCCAATAGTCCCAAAAGATATCATGATGAATAGACAAGGCCATAAAATCTGACTTGAAAAATTACTCCAGAGTAAGATTGAAATTATAATTGAAAGTAAAATTATAAAACCACCCATTGTGGGCGTTCCTTTTTTAGCAATTAAATGACTCTCTGGGCCATCAAGTCTTATAGGTTGTCCTTCTAACTGAAATTTTGCTATCAACTTAATTAAGTAGGGTCCAAAAATAAGAATAAAAAATAAAGAGGTCATTAAAGATAGACCTGATCTAATAGTTATATAATTAACAACATTAAATATTGAGTTATTTATATTAAAATATTCTATTAGAAACAGTACCATAATTATTCTACCGATTTATCTCTAACAAAATTAATTGTTTTTTGTAAATTAATAGAATTAGATCCTTTTATGAAAATTCTGTTATAAGATCCAATAAAATCAAAAATTTTATCGTTTAGCTGATTTATATTTTGATAAAAATTTATTTTTTTGGAAATAAAACTATCTTTATATTTATAGAATATTTTACCCACTATCAAATGGTTATCATTTTTATTTTTAGATAAAAATTTTAATACTTTTAAATGATAATACTCTGATTTATTTCCAAGTTCATTCATATCGCCAATTATAATTAGATTCTTTTTATTGCTAGTCTTTAAAAATGTACTCAAGCTAGAAAATAATGAGACTGGGCTAGAATTATATGAGTGATTATGCAACTCTATGATTTTATTAGCTTTTTTAAATTTTATAATATCTCCTCTACCCTCTGTTAGCTTTAAATTTTTTAAATTTTTTATTAAATTTAAGTTTAATCCTACTGCCTCAAGAATTGCAATAATAGCCATTGTATTACCTATAAGATAATCATTTATTGAATTAATCTTATATTTAATTATTTTTTCTTTATTCAAAATTACTTCTACAGCAAGATTTGAATTCTTTAATGCATGATTGCAGTACATTAAATTAGCTCTTTTGTTAAAAGAGTGAGTTATGATATTTTCTATTTTAATTTTTTTTGCTTTTTCATTAATAATTTTAAAATGACTACAATCCTTGTTTAAAATTATTGTATTAACTGGAAATTTACTATTAATAATTTCAGCTTTAGCTATAGCTATATCTTTAAGATCATTAAAATTTCCTCCATGAACATAATTAACATTTAAAATTAACCCAATTTGTGGTTTTAAAATTTCAACGAGCTTAGTTAGCTCATTTTTATGATTCATACCTAATTCAAAAATACCAATTTTTGTATTTTTGGGCATATTTAGTATTTCTAAGGGCACACCAAATATATTGTTAAATGATTTTCGTGCCGTGAAAACTTTTTTTTCATCTTTTAGGATATGAGCAAGAGCATCTTTGGTGCTTGTTTTTCCAACACTTCCAGTAATAGCAATAATTTTTGCACCTGACTTTAATCTCGAATATTTTGCTAACTTAATTAACGAATGATGTGCATTTTTAACTTTTATTTGTGGTATCTTAACTTTTAAGTTTTTTCTTTCTACTATTGCTAATACTGCACCATTTTTTTTTGCCTCAGCAATATATTGATTTCCATCATTTTTCTTGCCTTTATAAGCAAAAAAAATATTTCCTTTTTTTATAGTCCTTGAATCTAAGCTACAACCTGTAAAATTAATCTTATCTATATTTGTTTTAAATATATTTTTAATATCTTTATTGTTTATATTTATTATAGCCATTATCTATATGTACTTTTTACTAATCTTAACATCATCAAATGGTAAAGATTTATTTTTTACTAGTTGATATTTTTCATGTCCTTTACCGGCAATAATAAGGATATCTTGGGAAAGCAGATTATTAATTGCATACTTAATGGCTTTTTTTCTATCAGAAATTTCAATAATATTTTTTGAATTACCAATAATCTGATTTCTGATTGATTGAGGATTTTCATTTCTTGGATTGTCATCTGTAACAACAACACTATCTGCGTATTTACACGCAATTTTTCCCATTAATGGTCTTTTTTTCTTATCTCTATCGCCTCCACATCCAAAAACTACATGAAGCTTACCTCCGCTCATTTGCTTTGCTTCATTTAAAACGTTTTCTAATGCGTCGGGTGTGTGAGCAAAATCTACAAATACCTTTGCTTTATTTTTTTTGATACCAGCCAACTCCATTCTACCAGGTACACTTGGTATATTTAATGAAAAAGATTTTATTTTATTAAATTCATAACCAAGTTTATTAACAATACTTGTTGCTAATAAATAATTTTTGATTTGATAATTCGATAAATTATTGAATTTAAATATGTATTTTTTAGAAGCATGGTTTAACTGCATTTCCACTCTACTGTTGTTTCGGGATATTTCTTTAATTTCAAAATCTGCTTTCTTAAGTCCAAAAGTTAAATACTTAATATTTCTTGATTTTAATTTTTTACAAATAATTGGATAATATTGAGTATCTTTTGAAATAATTAATATTCCATTTGGTTTTGCATTTTGGATAAAAAGTTTTAACTTAGCATTTATATAATTATTTAAACTTTTATGATAATCTAAATGATCATGAGAAATATTTGTTAATGCCAATATATCATAAGTTAATCCATACAGTCTAGACTGATCCAGCGCATGACTTGATGCTTCCATTGCAACTGTCTTATAATTATTTTTATAAAATTTTTGTAATAATTGAGCAATATGTAAAGGATCTGGTGTTGTGAGGTTTGATTGAATATTTTTGAAATTACTTCCTAACGTTCCAATAATTCCAGATTTATTGTTTAATTTATTTAAGATTGAATTTATAAAAAAAACTACTGAAGTTTTACCATTGGTTCCTGTAACAGCAATTTTATTATCGATCTTATGACTATAAAAATTATATGCTGCCATCGCATATTCTTTTCTCACATCTTTTACAATTATAATTGGAATATTTGTTTTATAGATCTTTTTTTGAGATGTAATTATTGCCGAAGGCTGTTTTTTTAATACCTCATCAATATAATCATTCCCATTATTTTTATCTCCCTTGATTGCAAAAAATATAAAATTTTGTTTTATATTTCGACTATCACTACTTATTCCTTCTACTGCAATTTGGTTTGCTTTAATCCTTGATAAAATGTCTGATGCCATTATTGTAGTGAGGTGTTAATCAATAAGTTGCTATTATTTAATTCATACTTACTGTTTATGGCTAAAATAGGACCTATACGATCAATTATAAGTTTTCCTACTTTTGCAGCGTTCCATCCTGCATTTGTCCAATAGAAATCTTCTTCAACCCCTCTCGGTCTATCTATCACAGTTAATAAGACATATTTAGGTTCATGAATTGGAAATACTGAAATAAATGATGTCATCTTATGATCTCTATCGTACGTACCATTTTTTATTGTTCTAGCTGTTCCTGTCTTGCCTCCTACAATTAATTTGCTCTCACTTTCTTTAAAGGCTTCTTTTGCAGAACCATTTAATACTACTTGATTAAATAGATATTTCATTTCATCACTTGTTTTTTTGGAAAAAATTTGATCAAAAACTTTTAAATCTTCTTTATTTATTTTTTCAAGGGAAGGCTTTACCAAATAACCGCCGTTAAGCACTGCAGCTGTAGCAACGGTCAAGTGCAACGGAGAGATGGATAAGCCGTATCCATAAGAAATTGAGTCCCTGTTTACATCACGCCATGGATCAGGCTGTTGTGGCGATGCTAGTTCTGGTAAATTTATATCAATTCTACTTAAAAGTCCCAACCTGTCTAAATAAATTTGCTGAAGATTTGTACCAATATCTCTTACCATTTGGATTGTTCCTACGTTTGATGATTGAACAAAAATATCTTTTACAGAGCATTCTAATTGATCACATGCAGCATGCACATCTTCAACTCGATTTTTGCCAACTTTTATTCTTTTTGGAACTGCAAATTTTGTATTTAGATTAAATATATTTTCTTCTAATCCAATTGCAGTTGTGAATGTTTTCATTACTGAACCAAATTCATAAACACCTAGCGTGTTTTTGTTAAAATACTTTCCATCGCTTTGTATATCTTCTACAGGTTGATTTGGATTAAAATCAGGAAGTGATACCATGGAAATAATTTCACCTGAATTGATATCCATTAATATTCCAGATGCACCTAATGCTTTATATTTTTTTATACCATTTAATAGTTCGTCCCTAACTGCATATTGAATTTGAATATCTATTGATGAAATAAATTCATTTTCATTTTTAACTAATTTTTGATTAAATGATTTTTCAATACCAGCTATACCAATATTGTCTATATCTACATCTCCAAGAATATGACTAACTAATTCATCATGAGGGTATTTTCTTAAATAAGATGGAGTAATTTCGATACCTGTTTCACCTATATCATATACTTGTTGAAGCTTATAATTTGAAACATTCCTTTTAATCCAAAAATGACTTTTTCCATTAATCTTTTTTAATAAACGTTCTCTGCTTAATTCTGGAAAAATTATCTTTACACTATTTACAAATTTATTTTTATCATAAA
This sequence comes from Candidatus Pelagibacterales bacterium, assembly GCA_016777745.1. The sequence goes on along the minus strand of JADHQX010000004.1, from coordinate 8,479 downwards.
TTTTATTTGGGAAAACTCCAATATTCGCCAACCTTAGATTAGCAGTCAGAGGATTATTATTTCTATCTAGTATATTACCTCTTGCCTCAGTATAGCTTTTGTTAAATATTGATTGCTCATTTTGATTAAATAGATTTACTTCAATAATCTTTATCGCAACTACTAAAAATATCGCTGTAATAAATAAAGATGCTAAAATTAATCTATTATTGATTTTAGTTAAAAAAATACCTGTTTTAGTTAAGTTTTTTTCAAAAGAAAATTTGTCTTCATCGTAACGATGAGTAAAAGCAAAACTTTTTTGATTTATATCAATTCTTTTTTTTCCACTATAACGTTTCATTGCTATTCAATTATCGACCTAAATTTTTTATGATTAATCTTGAATTTATATTATACATTTCATCTAATTCGTTTTTATACTTAGGAACTAGTAACTCTTCATTGATTACGACAAAAGTTTGATTATAGCTCTCTAAAGTATATCCATTAATTTTTGAGCCAAGATTAATAGGAGATGTTAAATGGTCCCATTCTATTTTGTAGATATCAAAATTTTCTTGATGCTTGTGCAACTCTAGTTGTAGTTGAGAAATATAATTTCTTTTCTGTACTGAAATATTTTTTACAATTGAAATTCCTACGATTCCAAAGATAAAAATTGTTATTAAAAATATTTTGAATAAATTACTAGCCATTTAGTGAAACTCCATAAATCCAATATCTTCAAGTTTAAAATTATTTGGTTCTGTTGAAGTTTTTTTTGCGTATCTTAATTTTGCTGATCTTGCTCTGATATTTAAGTTAATTTCTTCATCGGAAGCTTTAATGGCTTTTTTAAAAGGTATTAAAGAAGCTAAGCTATCATTTTTAATAGTAGGTAAATTTTTATAACTAGAGGTGTTAGTTCCAGATGATTTATTAAAATAATTTTTAACAATTTTATCTTCTGTTGAATGAAATGTAACGATACACATCTTTCCATCTATATTTAATGATTTTTCAGCTCCTGACAAACCATCAAATAATTCATTGAATTCATCGTTTAAATAAATTCTTATTGCTTGAAATGTTTTAGTTGCTGGATGTTTTTTGTGGTTATGTTTTTTTGGATTTGCTTTTGAAACTATTTCAGCTAATTGAAGGGTTGTCTCAATAGGTTTAATTGAACGATGCTCTACAATATATCTTGCAATTTTTCTTGATTTTCTTTCATCGCCATAATTATAGATTATATCAGCTAAATCTTCTTCCTTAATTAAATTAATAAATTCTGCTGCTGTTTTACCACTAGAGTTCATTCTCATATCTAACGGTCCATCCTTATTAAAAGAAAAGCCTCTATCAGAACTATCTAATTGCATAGACGAAACACCAATATCAAACATAAATCCATCCACTTTATTAATACTGAGTTTTTTCAAAACTGCTGGAATTTGGCTAAACTTACTTTCAATAAAATCAAATCTATCGCCATATTTATTTTTGAATTCATTTGCTTTATCTTTAACGCTTGGATCTTGATCTATAGCAATTACATTGCATGCACATGAGTCTAATAGTTTTTTTGTATACCCTCCCCATCCAAATGTTGCATCAAAGTATATTTTACCATCCTGAGGATTAATGGCATTAATCACTTCACTTAATAAGACTGGTGTATGACCTAATGAATCTCCATTCATTTACTCTGACGTCTTAAGAATGCTGGAATTTCTAAATAATCATCATCAGTTTCTTCAGATCTATTTTCTATGCTTTCTGACTCATTCTTGTTTAAAGTTTCACTTGTTGTTGAAAATAAATCAGGCGCATCATTTTCACTAACGTCGCTTTCCATTTCATTGATATCTTTAGTGTCAGATATAAGGTCAATAATGCTTGTGTAATCTTTATCAGCAGAATCTTCATCCAATACTTCTAACTGTGGAGCTTCATCTACAAGACTATCTACTTCTATCTCTTCCGATGGCTCTATCATTAAGTCAGCTTCTTCGTGTTCATCTTCAATTACCGATGGCATCTCTATAGCTTCAGCTGCTATGCGTGCTTCTTCGGCTACTCTAGCTTCTTCGGCTACTCTAGCTTCTTCGGCTACTCTAGCTTCTTCGGCTACTCTAGCTTCTTCGGCTTCAGCTGCTATGCGTGCTTCTTCGGCTTCAGCTGCTATGCGTGCTTCTTCGGCTTCAGCTGCTATGCGTGCTTCTTCGGCTACTCTAGCTTCTTCGGCTACTCTAGCTTCTTCGGCTTCAGCTGCTATGCGTGCTTCTTCGGCTACTCTAGCTTCTTCGGCCTCCATAGTTGCACTTGATGGCATTGGAACTCCATTATTACTATTAATGCCAACTGCATTATTCATGCTATTAGTTACACTTAAGTCAACAATTCTACGTCCCGGGCTAATCTGTGGTCCCAGTCCAGTAGCTACTACTGACACTCTAATCTTACCTTCCATTCTTTCATCAAAGATAGATCCTACAATCACATCTGCTTCAGGGTGTACTTCAGCTCTTATTGCGTTCGTTACTTTGTCTACTTCAAATAGAGTTAAATCTGTACCGCCAGTAATATTAATAAGAAGGCCTTTGGCTCCATCTAATGAATAATCATCTAATAGAGGATTAGCAATTGCTGCTTGAGCACAATCAACTGCTCTATTTTCCCCATCAGCCTCACCAGTACCCATCATTGCTCTGCCCATATTATTCATTATTGTTCTTACATCAGCAAAATCTAGATTGATTAAGCCAGGCACAACCATTAAATCAGTTATACTTCTCACTCCAGCATGTAAAACTTCATCAGCCATTGCAAAGGCATCGTTGAATGTAGTTTTTTCATCTGCAACTTTAAACAAATTCTGATTTGGGATAACTATTGTTGTATCAACTAATCCTTCTAATTCCTTTAAACCTTGCTCAGCAATTCGCATTCTACCGGCACCTTCAAATTGAAATGGCTTAGTAACAACTGCTACAGTTAATATTCCAAGTTCTTTAGCAACTCTTGCAATTACAGGAGCAGCTCCAGTACCAGTTCCACCACCCATGCCAGCTGTTATGAAGAGCATATTAGTACCATCGAGGTGTTCCATAATTTCGTGTTTTGTTTCATCTGCAGAAGATTTTCCAATATCTGGATGAGAACCGGCACCTAGACCTTTGGTAATCTGAACTCCAAGTTGAATCTTACAATCACTGCGTGATTTAGATAAGGCTTGCGCATCTGTATTTGCTGCAACAAAGTCAACACCAGCTAAGCCAGAGTCAATCATATTATTAATAGCATTACCACCTGCGCCACCAACACCTATAACTGTTATCTTGGGCTTCAACTCTTTTAATTCTGGAACACTTAAATTTAAAACCATGGTACTTTTCTCCTTGTTAAATTATTTAATCATTATTCCATTTAAGATTCGCTAAACTTTCTTGCGATTGCTTAAATGTTTTATTCTGGAATTCACTGTATTTATCTGGATCCCACATCTGAAAAGTTTCACCCATTCCAACAAATGAAACTTGATCTTTAATACTTGCAAACTCGACTAATTTATTAGGCAGTATAACTCTACCTTCTGTATCAAATGATAGTTGGTGACTATCTGCTAATAGCGAAGTTGAAAAAGCACTTCTCTCTTTTGAGAAAGGTCCCAACGCATCAATTGTATCACTTAGCTTTTTGATTCTGTTAAACCCACAACCTTCAACTGAATCTAAAACTGGTGATGGATAACAAATCATTCCTTTAAAACCACTCTCTTCAAGAACACTTCTAAAACTTGAAGGTACAGACACTCTGCCTTTGGCATCAATTTTATTTATAAAGGTCGATAAAAATATCATTAGTCTCTCAAAAAATTTAACTATCAAAACAATCATCAAAAATACCTGTATTGGGTTAATTTGGGATTGTATGGGATTATGTGGAATTTAATGGGAAATGTAAATAACTTTTTACATTTTTTTTAATAAAATCAGTAACTTATAAAACAATAACATTAAGACAGTAAAATAAGTAGATGAAATAATTAGATATTTATGCCAGATAATTTGTAAGCCGGGTTCTGTATTTTTATTGCTAAAAATGACGACCATTCATCTAGTTTTGTTGTTACCAACAAAATCATGCGATCAACCCAGTTATAGCCAAGAATAAACTATTATAACTCTATTAGATCTTGCTCCTGGTGGGGTTTACCATGCCATTTCTGTTACCAAAAATGCGGTGAGCTCTTACCTCACCTTTTCACCCTTACCCTTTCAGGCGGTTTATTTTCTGTGGCACTTTCCCTAAAGTTGCCTTCGCCGGGAATTACCCGGCACCATATTCTTGAGGAGCCCGGACTTTCCTCTCGTTTTCACGAGCGGCCGTCCAATTATCTGGCACGTTTGCAACTTAATATTAAACTATTTAACTGTCAATGATCGAGACTGAAGTCTTATGAGTTCTTTTAAATATCGAGGTAAATTAAGGTTATTACCCTTCACCTTTAATTCAGATGGACAGTAATGTGATTGAAATGCATATAACACAAGCAAAGTTTGCTTATCCATAAAACCATTAATTTTTAAACTATATCCAAATTTTTTCAGTAAAGTTTGAAGATCTTTTATTTGCTTAGGAGAAATATTTTGAGTTGATTTAGACTCTAGTAGTTTTGGCATAATTCCAATTCTACTATTGTATAATTTTCTCCATGGAAATTTTGGACCTGGATCAATTTTTCTATCGGGTGCAATATCTGAGTGACCTAGTATGTTGGAGTTTGAAACTCTGTATTTAATTTGTATTTCTTTAATTAGCTTTACTAGTGAAAGTATTTGCATATTGCTAAATTTTTCATACTTGCCTGCAAGCCCTGTATTTTGAAGCTCTATGCCTATAGAATTTTTATTTAGATTTTTATCTTTTTTCCAATTAGAAATTCCGGCATGCCATGCGATGTTTTTTGCCTCGACTAATGAGTAGATCCTTCCTCGAGGATCAATTAGATAATGTGAACTTACTTTATTCTTTTTAGATACTAGATGCTTAAGTGACGCTTTTGTAGATGGTAGGTTGGTATAATGAATTACAATATATTTAATTTGCCGTCTATTTCTTTCATCAAAATTTGGTGATCTCTTTAAAAAAATATTGTTCATAGTCTTGATGATATATCGGTACCTTTTTCTCTTACCATAACAATACCTACCCCTATTAATGTCATCGAAGCACCTAAAATTATTTTAATATTAATGCTTTCACTAAATCCATCAAATATTTCAAAATGTGAAATAATAAGAGAATTTATGATTGCAAATATTGGAACTATAAGAGTTAAAGGTGTTATCTTTGAAACATCATATCTCGTGATCAAATAATAAAATGTTGCATGGCCAATGCCTGTTGCTATTAAAGATGTGAATAGTACTGCACCCCAAGCAATATATGATGCGTTAACGATAATGTCATAGTGATTAGTCTCAAATGTTAATGATATAATGCCAAGCATTATTGTGCTGACAAATGCAAGCCATGCTTGTAAATCAAATGCCCTAATATTTTTCAGTTTTTTCATGAAAATCATTGATATTGAAATAGAAGTAGCTGCTAGCAATGAAAAATAAACCCCATCTAAGTCACTAAAAATTGTAGGCTCAAACATCAATGTAATAACACCAGCAAATGAAAGAATTATTCCTAATATTCTTCGCCAGCGAATAATTTCTTTTAAAAAGATAACCGATAGTATGGTTGAGATTGGTATTCCAAGTTGTAAAACAATGGCTACGGACGAAACATATTTAGAGCTATCTAATGCAAGATAAAAGAATCCAAAATGTAATCCTCCACCTAAAATTGAAATAATAAAAATATTTATCATTTGTCCTTTGTGAATCTTCAAAAAAGGAATCAAAATAACAGCCACGATCATAAATCTTAGTGTTGTGAACATAAATGCTGGAAACTCTGTAACGCCTACCTTTGCTGATATAAAAGTAGCACCAAAAGCAAGGTTCATAATCATCACTAAAATGACATCTTTTGTGCTCAAATAAACCTCAATTTCATCTAAAATATTATATATAAATTATGTTTTAAAATTTTAACCATGAGATATATAACATATATATAATGAAATCGAAATTAGTCTTATTTTTTATACTTATATCTTTTACAGTTTCTGGCTGCGCGTCGAACTCAAAAGATCCATTGGTAGCAGAAACTATTGCTACCCAAAAAACTTCTGATCCAATAGAGCCAATAAATAGAGTAATTTTCTCGTTTAATAATGTTTTTGATAAAGCTGTAGTAAGACCAGTATCTATTTTATATAGAGGTATCTTACCTGAGTTTGCTCGAAATCGTATTGCTTACTCATTAAATAATTTGAGTATGCCGATCACAACAATAAATAACATATTGCAATTTGAATTTGGAAAAGCTGGAATTTCTTCTGCAAGATTTGTAATTAATAGCACTATTGGGATTTTAGGCTTCTTTGACCCCGCATCATATTTTGGGCTTGAAGCTGATTATGAGGACTTTGGACAAACCTTGGCTGTTTGGGGTGTTCCAAATGGTCCATACCTCGTACTTCCTTTTCTTGGCCCATCATCACCTCGTGACTTTACAGGACTAATGTCGACATCTTTATTAGATCCAACTTATCAAGTTGGAAATGCAGCTAATCGAGATTTATTTCGAGGATATAGAATGGGAGTTGGAGCAATAAACTTTAGATCTGAAAATATTGAAATTTTTGATGATCTTCAAAATAACTCAGTTGATTACTATGCTGCCGTAAGAAGCTTTTATAACCAAAGTAGAAATAGCCAAATTTCAGATAACCTTGAGGTTAGCCCTTCAATAAACCAAGACAGTTTGTTTAATGATTTTGAAGAATTTGAATTAGATGATACGTATATTGGACCAGATGTATCAATTAGCTATCCTGAGTAGAATTATGCAAATAAAAAAAATTATAATATTAGTTTTATCTTTTTCCTTCATAAACACATTTGTTTTTGCAAATTTTGAAGCTGAAGAAAAGTTTGTCTCTAATTTTGCAGATAATGCTATCAGCATATTGGGCAATGAAAGTTTGGATATTAATCAAAAAAATCTTCAATTTACTGATTTAGTGATGTCGTCAATTGATATGAATTTGATTTCTAAATTTGTACTGTCAAAGTATTGGAAGATAGCTTCTCAAGAACAAAGGGATGTATACATAAAAGCATTTGAAGAATATTTTATATCTTCTTATGCTAATAAATTAGATCAATACTCTGGTGAAAAAATTGTTATTGTTAGCTCTGATGCTGCTAAAAAATTTGTAATTGTAAAAAGCAATATAGTGAGAGATGGGGCAGATACTCTTAAAATAGAACTAGACTGGCGCTTACTCACAAGAGATGGACAAACTAAAATTATCGATTTAAGTATCGAGGGCATAAGTCTTATTGTTGCACAAAGAGAAGAGTTCCAATCATACTTAAGTAATAATGATGGCGATCTAGATGCCTTAATAAATAAACTAAGATCTATAAATAATAAGAACTAATTAAATATTAACTTCTACTAATTCTTTTTCTCGATCTAAAAATTTATATTCCATTTTTACTGTCTTAAAAACCCGATCAACTTCATCAAATATATCTTGAGGGTTAAAATCTGCACATGAATATACATCAAGCTGCATTAAACCTGGCTTCGTTTCATCCCAAATATGAAGTGCAATGTGACTAGTCTCGATAATCGCTACAGAAGTCATGCCTTTATTGCCAGGATCATTTACATAAGTTGTGTAAGGTCCAGCTAAAAGCTTCATTTCAATTTTTTTAATTAGTCCACGAACCCAATCAGAAATTTTATTTAGATCTTCTTCTTGCGGGCACCAGCCAATATCAGCTCTTACTATTAAATGTTTATGTTGTTGTGTCATTAAAACCTCCGGCTAAAGAGGCATTCATCGCAGGGAATACCTTTACCTGGACATTCATTACAGAGAATAACTACCTGAACTAATAAACTAACACGATTCAGTTAAAGCAGGTATATTAAATTATGACTACTTATGTGAAAAAAATACATATCGACAAAGAAACTAAGAAAAATATTATCCTTGCTGCCAAAAACTCTAATGGCCCGGGGCATCACTTAATTGAATTGACAGATGCTCTTGAAATATCTCAATTTAAACTAGTTCATAAGAAGATTAAGTTAATAACTTTAGAGGATACAGGTATGAGTGCTAAAATTGAAAAAACGAAAAAAGATGGAAAGTTACACTACAACATATTGAAAGTTTACAAGTAATCATATGAGCAAAGGTACAGTTCTATTTAATGAAAAATGTAGTGTTTGTAACTTTGAGATACAACATTATAAAAAACGTTCAAACTTAAAATATACTGATTGTAGCGAAATGGATGATAAATACTTAAAAGCTCTCCATGTTCAATTTGAAGACGGCAAAGAACTTATTGGT
>JADHQX010000077.1 GCA_016777745.1 Candidatus Pelagibacterales bacterium | reverse complement strand
GTCATCCTGATGAAGCAAATTTTTACTTTTGCGGAAGAAAGCCCGTTGATGCTTTTCCATACTGCAAATTGCATGTTCTATATGCCTTCCAACCTAAAGGGCAAAAAGAAGAAATTCTTGATAAAGATGATGAAGTGCCACCATTTATTGAGAAAAAAATCAAATCTGCATAAGTCAATTATTTAAAATCAAACTTTAACAAAGGAGCTTTATGAACTTTTTTATTAAAAAGTATCTTAAATGGATTAGTACTTTTTTAGTACTAACAGGAATACTTCTCACAAACTTAAATATTTATCCTCTCAATATTATGTTTCATGGTTTAGGGGTTATTGGATGGACGATAGCTGGATACCTCTCAAAAGATAAAGCTATCTTGACTAACTTTGGTTTACAAATTCCACTCTTTGTAATTGGATTTTTTAAACTAATCTAGAGCGTAGCCTGCTGACCTAACTGTTCTTATATAATTTTTCTTTGAATTAATATTTATCGCTTGGCGTAAACGTCTTATATGAACATCGATAGTTCTATTTTCTACGTTAATATTATCAGACCAAATATTTTCTAACAGTTGCTCTCTAGAATAAACACGTTTTGGATTTTTAATTAAAAAATTTAGTAATTTAAATTCGGTAGGTCCTAATTTAATTTCTTTTTTTTCCCTAAATACTTTTCTTTCAATTCGATCAACTTTAAGATCTTCATACTCTACAATATCTTCAGAAACAGAAGGATTAACTCTTCTTAACAAAGCATTAACTCTTGCAATTAATTCTTTGTGACTAAAAGGTTTGGTAATGTAATCATCTGCTCCACTATTTAATCCCCTTATTTTGTCTTCCTCTTCCCCTTTAGCTGTAAGCATAATGATAGGCATATGTTTATGTTTTTTTTCATTTTTTAAAATTTTACAAATTTCTATTCCAGATAAATTTGGAAGCATCCAATCAAGTAAGATAAGATCTGGTGCAATCTCTTTGATATGCTCTATTGCTTTCTCTCCATTTGAGTTTGAGAAAACTTTATAACCTTCTTTTTCTAAATTATATTTGACAAGAGTAACGATTGACTCCTCGTCCTCTATAATCATTATCTTGGCTTTCATTGATTTAAACTGAAGTATCTTTACCTTTTGGTCGATGTCCTTTTAGGTATTCACCTTTAATAAGATAATATACTGACTCTGCAATATTTGTTATGTGATCACCGGCACGCTCTAAATTTTTAGTCACAAATATTAGATGTGTTGAAAAAGCTAAATTTTTTTTGTCTTTAGATAGAAAATCCATAACATTATTCATAGCTAGATGGGTTAAATCATCAACTTTTTCATCACCTTTCCAAACAGCTAATGATTTATCTAAAGATTTATTAACGTATGAATCGATAACGTCTTTTAATTGTTTTTGAACTAAATCACCTAATCTTTTTAAACTTTGTACTAGTGAATCAGGAAGATCTAAAGGCAAAGGCTCAACTTTCTTAGCATTACTTTTAGCCAAGTCTCCAATTCGCTCTAAATCTTGAGATATTTTTAAAGCGCTTATCGTTGATCTTAAATCAATTGCCATTGGTGCTCTCTTAACTAGTAAATTCATAATTTGTGTATCTATTTTAGATCTAAACTTATTTACTTTTTCGTCACTTTTAATAATTTTATCCGTAGACTCTTTGTCTACTTTAATTACTGCTTCTAAAGAGTCTGATAATTGACTCTCTGTTAAACTACCCATTTGAATGAGCGTATCATGCAAATGCTGAAGTTCTTCTTCGTATGATTTTACAATATGTGTTTCGTTGTTCATATGTTTATCCAAATCTACCTGTAATATAATCTTGTGTCATATTATTACTAGGGTTTTTAAACATTTTTTCTGTAGTGCCAAATTCAATTAATTTTCCTAAATGAAAGAAGCCAGTTTTTTGAGATACTCTAACTGCTTGAGCCATAGAATGCGTTACTATAATGATGGTATAAGTTTCTCTTAACTCATCAATTAATTCTTCAATTTTTGCTGTTGCAATTGGATCCAAAGCTGAACAAGGCTCGTCCATTAAAATAATTTCTGGATTTACAGATATCGCTCTAGCTATGCATAACCTTTGCTGTTGTCCTCCAGATAAACTTGTTCCGGGCTCATGTAATCTATCTTTAACTTCGTTCCACAAAGCAGCTTTTCTCAAACTATTTTCAATTAAATTATCTAATTCACCTTTATTTTTTGTAATACCATGAATCTTAGGCCCATAAGCAATATTATCATAAATACTTTTTGGAAAGGGATTGGGTTTTTGAAACACCATACCTACTTTTTCTCTTAGTCTAACAACGTCAATGGACTTATGATTAATATTTTTTCCATCTATTTCAATTGATCCTTTAATTTTACATATATCGATAACATCATTCATTCGATTGATGCATCTTATGAAAGTAGACTTTCCACACCCAGACGGACCAATAAGTGCGGTTACTTCCTTTTCGTGAATTTCTAAATTTACATCAAATAAAGCTTGTTTTTCTCCGTAATAAACTTCGAGATTTTCAGTTTTTATTTTTATTTTTCTCTCTTTCATTAATTCCACTTCTTTTCAAATTTTTGTCTAAGATAAACTGCAATAAAATTCATCACAATTAAAAAGGTTAATAATATCATTATTGTTGCAGAGGTTTTTTCAACAAAACCTCTTTCAGCTGACTCTGACCACAAATAAACTTGCGCAGGCAGAGAGGATGCTGGGTCAATTGGACTTCCAGGTATATCAACTACAAATGCAACCATACCAATTAAAATTAAAGGTGCTGTTTCACCTAAAGCTTGAGCAAGACCAATGATAGTACCTGACAATGTTCCTGGTAAAGACAATGGAACAACATGATGAAAAACTGACTGGAATTTAGAGGCTCCAACTGCTAAAGCCCCTTCTCTAATTGAAGGTGGCACAGCTTTTAAAGATGCCCTGCAAGGAATTATTATTCTTGGCAATGTCATTAAGGCCAATGTAATTCCAGCTACTAATGGAGTAGACCTTGGAAAGTTCATAAAGCCCAAGAGGATTCCTAATCCCAAAAGTCCATATACGATTGATGGAACGGCAGCTAAATTATTAATATTAATTTCAATAAAATCAGTAATTTTATTTTTTGGTGCAAATTCTTCTAAATAAATCGATGCTAAGATTGCGATAGGAAAAGATAATATTAAACAAATTACAACACTAAAAAAACTTCCCAATAAAGAAGCACCGATACCAGCTAGTTCAGGATCTCTCGAATCCCCATTGGTAAAAAAATAATTATTAAACTTTTTTTGAATTTTATCTTGAGCGACTAACTCATCAAAAATTTCTAATTGTCTATCATTAACTTGCCTTCTATCTTCCGGGATATCTCTTGGAAAATTACCCTTAAATAATTGATCTATATCATCAGAAGAGGTTAAATTTATATCTTGAGTTTGGTTTATTAAATCTGGATTTTTTACTAAATAGTTTTTTATCTCTAAGTCAAAATCTGGACTGAATAATTTTTTTAATAATTTTTCGTCATCAGGATTAGAAGTTAACAATAATTTATTAATACTTTCTAAAGCAAGATCATAATAATCTGCATCTTGAATATCTTCCAAAGATGGATTGGATGGTAGACTTAGTATTTCAGCATTAAAATATACATTAACTTTTATGGTAGTTTTTGAGAAAGCATCACTACCTTTTGAAAATATAGTAAAAACTAAAAAACCCACAAAAGTTAATGCAAGTATAATGGATACAAGTCCATATAATTTAAACCTTGCTTCAGCTCTATGTCTTTTTTTAATTCTTTGATCTTTAGTCATATTTTTCTCTATATTTTTTTACTACTCTTAAAGCGATATAATTTAAAACTAATGTTACTAGAAAAAGGGTTAAGCCTAGTGCAAAAGCAGATTGAGTTTTAGGGCTATCAAATTCTTGGTCACCTACCAACAGCATTACAATTTGAGTTGTGACTGTTGTTGTAGACTCTAGTGGATTTATTGTTAAGTTAGCCGCTAATCCTGCTGCCATTACTACAATCATAGTTTCTCCAATTGCTCTTGAAACAGCTAATAGGATTGATCCAATTATTCCTGGGAGAGCGGCAGGGAAAACAACTTTTTTAATCGTTTCAGATTTAGTTGCTCCTACTGCGTAGGATCCTTCTCGAAGAGATTGTGGAACAGCATTGATTACATCGTCTGATAAAGATGATACGTAAGGAATAATCATTATTCCCATAACTAATCCTGCAGCAAGTGCACTTTCTGAACTCACATTTAATCCTAAACTTTCGCCGAATTCTCTAAAAAATGGACCAACTGTTAAAGCGGCAAAAAATCCATAAACTACGGTTGGAATACCAGCCAAGATTTCAATAATAGGCTTAATAGTTCTTCTAGATTTATAACTTGCATATTCTGCTAAATAGATTCCTGAAAATAATCCGATTGGAACCGCTACGCACATAGCTATTAACGCTATAAACGCAGTTCCAGCAAACAAAGGGACAGAACCAAAAGCATCTTTAATTTCTAGATATTCCTCAGCAGTAATTGCACTAGCGTCCCTGACAAATGCTTTTTGAGGACTCCAATTTGTTCCAAATAAAAAATCAAAAATATTTATTGAAGAAAAAAATTTTATACTCTCAAAGAGAAGGGAGAATATAATTCCAAGAGTGGTTAATATTGCAATTACGGAAGATGAAAAAAGTAACCATTTTAAAATATTTTCTACATCATTTCTTGCATTATTGTTTTTAGATACTTTATTAAAGGCATATATAAAACCTATCGAGGCTAAAGATAAAATTGAAGCTAACTTAGCTTTGTATGCAAGTGAAGTAATTTTTGCATAAGCAAGTGCGCCTATTTTTATGGTATCGGTTAAATCTCCAGTAAAATTTCCAGCACTATATGAGAGGATTTTTTGATAAATAAGGTTTGTAGTTAATCCTGCTTCAATTTGTGAGGCTGATAATACTTTGCCAACTACAATAGTTTTTATGATAGTTGGTTCAAATAAACTCCATACAGCAAAAAGGATTAACGAGGGTATTCCACACCACAAAGCAACAAAGTATCCGTAATAAGTTGGTAATGTTTTAAGTTTAAGATTTTGATTTGTAACTAATTTTTTAGCTGTTGTTTGCCCAAAGAAATATGAAAAAATACAAAACAACAAAATAGCAGTGAAGATTCCTAAATTCATTAAACTGGTATACTCTTTGATTGTTACAATTATGTTAAATTTCTAAACCTGTAATTGTAAAAAAAAAGGCCGATTTTACTCGGCCTTTTTAAGTTAAATTAATAATTTATATTTAGTTGATGCTAATTGTCGTTAGTTTTGTTGCAGCTGTTCTAGTTGAATTATATTTTTCACTAGATAACGGCACTAAACCTATGTCAGACAAGTAACCTCCATCACCCATTGATTTTTTTGAAGTAAATTCTTTCAAAAAATCTGAAATGCCTGGAATAACTCCAATATGAGCTTTTTTCACATAAAAGAATAATGGCCTTGCAACCGGATATGAATAATCTTGGATGCCAGCTAGAGATGGTTGTACTCCATCTATGGATGCAGCTTTAATTTTATCTTTATTACCTAATAAATAACTAAAACCAAAAAAACCAAATGCATTTGGATTAGAATCAAGTTTTTGGACAATTAAAGTATCATTCTCTCCTGCTTCGATAGCATAACCATCTTCTCTTATTTTTGCACATTCACCTTTGTCTCCACCAAGAAGTTCAATAGCTTTTTTTGTGCAACCCTTTTCCATAACTAAAGAGTTCCAAGCATCTCGTGTTCCTGAAGTTGGTGGGGCAATTAAAATTTCAATTTTATTTGCTGGTAGTTTGCTGTCAATATCACTCCATTTTGTGTATGGATTGTTAACTAATTTTCCATCAATTTCTACTTTTTCAGCTAAAGCTCTCCATAATTGTTCTTTTGTAAAATTTATATCTTGAGCTTTTACTGATTGAGCAAAAACTATTCCATCATTTCCAACAACAATTTCAATGATATCTTTTACACCATTTTTATTACAAAGTTCTTTTTCAGCAGTTTTAATAGCTCTTGAAGCATTTGTTATATCTGGATGATTTTCTCCTACACCAGCACAAAATAATTTCATACCACCGCCAGTTCCCGTACTTTCAATTACTGGCGTTTTAAATTTTCCGCCTTTTCCGAATTTCTCTGCTACTACCGTTGCATAAGGGTAAACAGTTGAAGATCCAACAATCTTAATTTGATCTCTAGCCTGAGCAAAGTTTGCTATTAAAAGCATACTAGTAACTAATAGTAAATTTTTAAATATTTTCATTTTTTTTCCTTTATTTTTGTTTTTTTAAAAAACTTACAGAAATTTATTTAAAATTTTGTTACAGAAATATTAAATATTTATTACAATTATTAAATTTAAGGTTGTGCTATTTAATTAAATAGCAGGGAATGATACTATGAATTCTGAGCCTTTTCCCTCTTCACTTGTTATA
>JADHQX010000003.1 GCA_016777745.1 Candidatus Pelagibacterales bacterium | reverse complement strand
GGTGGTATGGGTACTGCCACAATCATAGAGCGTGTTTAAGATAAATTAAAATAAAGGAAGTATAATGTCTGATATTAGTTACGAAATAGATAGTGATGGTGTTGCCGTTGTAACATGGGATTTAGAAAATAGATCTATGAATGTTTTAAACGCACAATCAGTAAATGAATATAGAGATGTAATTGAGAACTTAGTTAAAGATGAAAAGGTTAAGGGAATTGTAATTGCAAGTGCCAAAGAAGCTTTTATAGCAGGCGCAGATCTTACATCTAATGACACTTTTAATTTTGATAAGGTTGTTGAAGATAAAGTAGCAGCAGCTCAATCTATCTATGATGGAGTCATGAATCTTAACAAATTATTTAGAGGCATGGAAACATCCGGAAAACCATTTGTTGCAGCTATTAATGGACATGCTTTGGGTGGAGGACTAGAAATCTGTTTAGCTTGTCATTATCGAGTTGCAATCGATAATGACAGAATTCAAATTGGACAACCGGAAGCAAAAATAGGCCTAATTCCTGGAGCTGGTGGTACTCAAAGAGTTCCAAGATTAGCAGGGGTAACTCAAGATGTTATGAGTTTTTTATTAGCTGGAAATCCTATTACACCAAAAAAAGCTTTATCTATGGGGCTGATAAATGAGGTAGTTGAAAAGAAAAACCTTATCTCAGCTGCAAAGAAATATATTTTAGATGGTGGCAAAGCTATTCAACCTTGGGATGAAAAAGGATTTAGACTACCAAGTGGAGCTCCGTATACTCCAAAAGGAATGATGATATGGGGTGTGGCATCGTCTTCATTAAGAAAAATGTCTTATGGAAATTACCCTGCGCAAAACGCAATACTTTCTGCTTTATATGAAGGTGTGCAAGTTCCAATTGATGCTGGACTGAGGATTGAAGCAAGACAAATGACAAAAGTTTTAATGGACCCCGTTTCTCAAAATATGGTGAGAAGTCTATTTGTTAATATGCAGGCCCTTAATAAAGGGGCACGTAGACCAAAAGATTTTGAAAAATATGATGTTAAAAAAGTTGGAATACTTGGCGCTGGATTGATGGGTGCCGGTATTGCATACGTAACTGCTAAAGCCGGCATTGAAGTAATTTTGATTGATCAACAACAAGACAGTGCAGAAAAAGGAAAAGACTATTCAGTCAAATTACTTGATAAAGCCCTTACTCGAAAAAAGACTACTGAAGAAAAGAAGGAGAGATTATTAAGTTTAATTACTCCAACAACAGATTACTCTTTATTAAAAGGAGCTGATTTAATAATTGAAGCAGTTTTTGAAAATAGAGATATCAAAGCGGATGTTACTGCAAAAGCAGAAGCACAGATCGAAGACTCTGCTGTATTTGGATCGAATACTTCCACGCTTCCAATTACTGGACTTGCAGAAAATTCTAAACGACCAAATAATTTTATTGGAGTACATTATTTTTCCCCAGTAGAAAAAATGCCTTTGGTTGAAATTATTATGGGTGAAAAAACATCTCAAGAAACACTTGCCAAAACAATGGACTATGTTCAAAAAATAAAAAAAACTGCAATTGTTGTTAATGA
Source organism: Candidatus Pelagibacterales bacterium (assembly GCA_016777745.1). The sequence continues at coordinate 26,251 of JADHQX010000003.1, read as the reverse complement.
TAGCAGAGGCTTTTACACAAGTAGAGTTTTCAGCACTTATACAGGTGAAGGAATGGAAATGCTTGCAGAAGGTATAAATCCAGCACTAATTGAAAATGCTGGAAAAATGACTGGAATGCCTATGGCTCCTTTGGCACTAATGGATGCTGTTGCGTTAGACTTGGCACACAAAGTTAGCGTTCAAACTAAAAAAGATTTTGCAGCAGAAGGAAAAGAACTTCCCGTTACAGTTCCACAAAAAGTCTTGGAAGAATTTGTAGATAACCAAGGAAGATTTGGGAAGAAAAATAATAAAGGGTTTTATGAATATCCAGAGAATGGAAAGAAATATTTATGGCCTGAATTATCTAAAATGTATGAACAAAAAAAGGATCAACCAAACGTCGAAGAGTTAAAACAAAGATTACTTTACGTACAAGCATTAGAAACAGCAAAATGTTATGAAGAAAATGTTCTAACTGATGTGCGTGATGCTGATATTGGAGCTATACTTGGATGGGGCATGGCACCATGGACAGGTGGCCCTTTATCTTTCATTGACATGATTGGAATTAAAAAATTTGTAGCTGAAGCTGATAAGTTAGCACAAAAATATGGTGATAGATTTGCACCTTGCAAAATGTTACGCGATATGGCTGAAAAAAATGAAACTTTTCATCCGAAACCAAATAAAGCAGCTTAGTTAATCCACATAGATTTTTGAGAATTATATAATATGTTGAATAATCTAGTTTGTTAGATTGATATAGGCTTTAGATAAGTCTAGTATAGTCTCAATAAATTATATTTACTAAAAGCGATTAAAGGAGCCATATGGTCAATACATCTGCCACTACCAATTCATTAGAAAACTTTTTCATGCCATTTACGGCAAATAAAGATTTTAAAAAAGAACCAAGATTACTAGAAAGAGGTGAAGGAGTATATTACTACAATCACAAAGGAGATAAGGTTATTGATTGCTCTTCTGGATTATTTTGTGTTCCACTTGGTCATGGAAGAAAAGAAATTGCTGATGCCGTTCATCAACAGCTTTTAAAACTTGATTATGCACCAAGTTTTGCAATATCACACATGCCGGCATTTACACTTGCTGAGCGATTAGCAAAAATGCTGCCTGGCGATCTGAATAATATTTTTTTCACAATATGTGGCTCAACAGCAATCGATAGTGCTATTAAGATTATACAAGCTTATCAGCATGCAAAAGGGCAATCACAAAGAGTAAGATTTGTTTCAAGGGAAAGAGCTTACCACGGTGTAAATATTGGTGGGACTTCTCTTAGTGGAATGATAAAAAATAGAGAAGTGTTCACTGCTACTATGCCTGGTGTAATTCACCTACGCCACACCTGGTTGGAAGAAAATAAATTTAATCTAGGGCAACCTGAGCATGGTGATTATTTAGCAGATGATTTACAAAGGTTCGTTGACATGTATGGCCCCGAGTCTATTGCAGGTTGCTTTGTTGAACCAATTGCTGGTTCTACAGGAACGTTAGTTCCACCGAAAGGTTATCTAGAAAAACTCAGAGCTACATGTGATAAGTATGGAATTGTACTAGTGTTTGATGAAGTAATTACTGGCTTTGGAAGAACTGGCGAAGCATTTGGAGCAAATAAATACAATGTTCAACCTGATATGATTACTTTGGCAAAAGCCATTACTAACGGAGCACAACCTATGGGAGCTGTAGCTGTTTCAGATGATATCTATAATACAATAATAAATAGTGGACCTGAACATGGAGTAGAGTTTTTTCATGGATACACTTATTCAGCTCACCCTGCTTGTGTAGCAGCATCTCACGCTACATTAGATATATATGAGAACGAAGGTATTTTTGAAAAAGCAAAACACATGTCGTCGTACTTTCTTAATGCCGTAATGGATGAGTTGAAAGATTTGCCAATTGTAACAGATATTAGAGGAGATGGCCTGATGGCAGGTATAGATTTAGCAGTTGATGGAAAACCTGGAGTTAGGGGATATGATGCTCAAAGAAAAATTTTTGCAAACGGGGGTCATTTAAAATTCACAGGTGACTGTGGAATTATAGCACCTGCATTAATATCAACCGAAGATCAAATAGATGAAATGATTAGTACAGCAAAAGAAGTTTTGGCTCAGTACTAATATGATTATTGGTTTACCTAAAGAAATTAAGAACCATGAATGTAGAGTAGGTTTAACACCAGATAGCGTTAAAAAACTAATTTCACAGGGCCATGAATTAATTGTTGAAACTGACGCAGGATACGGCTCAGGATTTTCTGATGGTGATTATCTTCATTTAGGAGCAAAGATAGTAAAAACACCTAAAGAGGTTTTTGACAATTCAGATTTAATTATAAAAGTAAAAGAACCACAAGCATCTGAAATTAAATTATTAAAGTCTAATCAGATATTATTTACTTATTTGCATTTAGCTGCAAACAAACCTCTTACCCAAGGATTAATAGACAGCAACGCAATCTGTATTGCCTATGAAACTGTAACAAGTAGCTCAAACGGACTTCCTTTGCTTGCACCTATGAGTGAAGTTGCTGGAAAAATATCTATACAAGCAGGTGCTCATGCTCTTGAAAAGACTCAACAGGGTCGCGGTGTACTTATGGCTGGAGCTGCTGGAGCTCCTCCCGCTGATGTAGTTATTATTGGGTGTGGTGTTGTTGGGTTTAATGCCGCTTTAATTGCTGTTGGTATGGGAGCTAATGTAAATTTAATTGATAAATCAGAACAAAGACTTGCTGAGTTAAGTAAGTATTTTGGAGATAAGGCAAATACAGTTATTTCATCAGAAGCTGAAGTTGAAAAATATGTTACTAATTGCGATCTTTTAATTGGTGGCGTGCTTGTTCCAGGTTCAGCCGCACCAATGCTGGTATCTGAAAAACTTGTTTCTAAGATGCGAAAAGGCTCTGCAATAGTTGATGTTGCTATCGACCAAGGTGGATGCATAGAAACCAGTAAACCTACCACTCACTCAGAACCAACTTATATATATAAAGATATTGTTCATTACTGTGTAACTAACATGCCAGGCTGCGTTCCCAGAACTTCTACAATTGCTCTAAATAATGCAACACTTCCTTTTATTTGTGATTTAGCTAACAAGGGATACAAAAAGGCCCTTAATGAAGATCAGCACTTTATGAATGGATTAAATGTCATTAATGGTAAATGTACTCAAAAAGAAGTAGCTAGTGATCTTGGTTACGAATACACCAATCCAGGTATCCTTTTAAATTAATTTATTCCACACCAAATTGGTACGTGGTCAGAGGGTCTTTCTAAAGATCTAAATCTTTTTTCAATTTGACAGTCAACCAATCGATCAGCTGCAAAAGGCGAGGCTAACAAATGATCAATTCGTAAGCCGTTATCCTTTTCCCATGAGCCTCTTGAGTAATCCCAATAAGTAAATTCAAATGGCTTTGAATTAAAAGTTTTTAATGCATCAGTTAAACCAAGATTAATTAAATTTCTAAATCTTTTTAATGATTCAGGGTGATGTAAGGCATCTTTATGCCATTTAGATATATCAACAGCGTCATCAGCTGTTGGTATAATATTATAGTCACCACCAAGTAAAAATGTTTCACAGCTATCAATTTTTTTCTTTATATGAGCATGCAATCTATCCATCCAATCTAGCTTGTAAGGAAACTTATCTGTATCAACTGGGTTTCCATTGGGAAGATATATAGTGCTAACAGTAATTGGTTTTTCAATTAAAATTTTTGCTTCTAGGTATCTTGCTTGAACATCATCTTTATTTCCAGGTAAGTGATCTATAACTAGCTCTAAAGGCAACTTAGATAATATTGCTACACCATTGTAAGATTTTTGACCGTGGATAATTATTTGATAGCCTTTATTTTCAATCTCTTCTCTTGGGAAGGTTGTATTTTCAGTTTTAGTTTCTTGAAGAAGAATTACATCGGGATTTACGGAGTCAATTAATTCTAACAAATGAGGAAGACGAACTCTTATGGAATTTACATTCCAGCTTACAATTTTAATCACTGCTTAGGGGCAAAAGATGTACCACATCCACAAGAGGATGCGGCATTAGGATTATTTACTTTAAAAGAAGATTCTATAAGCTTGTCTTCAAAATCAACTACAGAACCATTTAAATACATAATTGACACTTTATCAATTACAAGCTCAGCTCCATTTTCGTTAAAAATAATATCATCGTCGCCATAGTTAGAATCGAAATCAAATCCATACTGAAAACCAGAGCATCCACCTCCAGAAATAGACAGACGCATTTTCATATTTGATCCTTCTTCAGTCAGTAAATCTTTGATTTTTTCTGCTGCGCTTTTTGTAATTGATACTGCTATTTGTTCCATAATAATCCATCTATAACACAATTGTTATATAGTGTATAATTATGCATTATTTGATAATTATTCAAGTCTTATGAAAAACAGCAATAATCTTAATCACTTAGCCGTTAAAGTAGAAAATTCTATAGGCCGCCTTATATCCGAAAAAACTAGTAATACTAGATCTGAATTTCAACGAGATCGTGACAGAATAATTCATTCTACTGCCTTTAGAAGACTAAAACATAAGACTCAAGTCTTTGTATCACATGAAGGCGATCACTACAGAACAAGATTAACGCACTCACTCGAAGTTTCACAAATTGCTAGATCTATAGCTAAAATATTTAGTTTAAATGAAGACCTAACTGAAACTTTAGCTTTAGCCCACGATATTGGTCACCCACCTTTTGGACACGCTGGAGAAGACGCCTTGCAAATTGCAATGAAAAGTCATCAAGGATTTAATCATAATGACCAAGCTATAAGAATAGTTCATCAATTAGAAAAAAAATATTTTGATTTTGATGGATTAAATTTAACCTGGGAGTCTTTAGAGGGTTTAGTTAAGCACAATGGCCCATTAATAGAATTAATTCCTTCAGCTATTAAATCGTTAAATGATGAATTTGATCTTAAATTAAAAAATTATTCTTCATTAGAAGCTCAAATTGCTGCAATTGCCGATGATATTGCATACAATAATCATGATATAGATGATGGTTTAAGAGCAGGATTTTTTAATTATGATGACTTGCGAGAACTTCCATTGGTTGGTGAAATAATATCTACCTTACCAAATAATTTTGATCAATTTGAAGTTCCACGTATTAACAATGAAATTACAAGAAGAAGCACTTCTTTAATGGTAGATGATGTAATTAATTCCATTATTCAAAATATTGCCTTATTCAAAATTGATAAACACACTGATGTTCGTGAAGCAAGTAAGCAAATTGTAGTATTTTCAGATAATATGGCACATAAAGTTGAGACTATAAGAGTTTTTTTAAAAGAGAAAATGTATCAGCACAGCAAGATTAATATAATGTCAGGTAATGCGAATAAGGTAGTTTTATTTTTATTTGAAATGTTAAAATCTGATCAAAAAATTAGTAACATAGAGGGATTAAAGTCTGATATTAATAATCCTAATCATCATAGGGTTGTGTGCGATTTTATTGCAGGAATGACTGATAACTTTGCTCAATCAATGTATAATAAATACTCATAATTAAATGTCTCAAATTTATTCACATATAAAAGAAATTATTACCAAAAGTGCCTCTGTTTCTCTTAACTTGGATCACAAGACATTAAATGAAATTAACTTTAGTGTCGAAAAACCTAATGAAGAAAAAAATGGAGAAATAAGTACCAATATATCCTTGATAATTCAAAAATTAGCTAAAGAAAGCCCCCTGGATATTGCTAATAAGATTACGTTAGAATTAAAAAAATGCTCTGAATTCATAAAAGTAGAAGTTGCAAAACCAGGTTTTATAAATTTATGGCTTGATAATTCGATGTGGCAAAGTTTCTTGAAGAGTTCACTTAAATTAGATGACTTGATTGATTGTAATATTGGCAATGGACGCTCCGTAAATGTTGAATATGTGTCTGCTAATCCAACGGGACCATTACATGTTGGACATTGTAGAGGAGCAGTATTTGGCGATGTACTTTCTAATCTTTTGCAAAAGACAGGTCATAAAGTTACTAAAGAATATTATATTAATGATGCAGGCTCACAAATTAAAAATCTAACAAACTCTGTATTTATTAGATATCAAGAATTGCTTGGAGAAAAATTTTCTGAATATCCAGATGATTTTTATCCTGGGGATTATTTAATGCCTGTGGCACAATATTTTGTTTCAACTCACAATACAAAATTGCTAGAAATGAATGATGAAGAAAGATTTTCATTAATTAAGCCTTATACAGTTAACTTTATGATCAATTTGATCAAAGAAGACCTTGCGGCACTTTCTATTAATCAAGATATTTTTATTTCTGAGCAAGATTTAGTTAATGAAGGAAAAATAGATAAAGCAATAAAAGCCCTTGAAAAATCAAATCTTATTTATGAAGGAGTGCTAGATCCACCTAAAGGTAAGAAGCCAGACGATTGGGAACCACGTCCTCAGATGTTATTTAAATCAACTAATTATGGGGATGAGGTAGATAGACCGCTTCAAAAATCAAACAAAGAATGGACATATTTTGCTAATGATATTGCTTATCATTTTGACAAATATAAACGTGGAAGTACGCATCTTATAGACATACTTGGTGCGGATCACGGTGGTTATGTAAAAAGAATGACTGCAGCAGTAGCAGCATTAAGTGATAACAAGGCATTATTTACCGCTAAATTATGTCAAATGGTAAAACTTACGCGTGATGGCAAGCAAGTCAAAATGTCAAAAAGATCAGGAGAATTTATTACCTTAAGAGAAGTAATTGATGAAGTTGGCTCTGATTCAATTAGATTTATGATGCTTTACCGTAAGAATGAAGCACCTCTTGAATTTGATTTTACAAAAGTTACCGAACAGTCAAAAGATAACCCTGTTTTTTATGTTCAATATGCTCACGCGAGAATTTCTTCAGTAATCAATAAGCTTAATGAAAATAATTTCAAACATGTACCATCCGAGTTTAACAATATTGACTTTGCGTTAATTGAAAATAAGTACGAGCTTGATTTAATTAAAAAAATAGCAGACTGGAACAAAGTAATAGAGTCAGCAACCAACCTTCAAGAGCCTCATCGTATTGCTTATTATCTATACGAACTCTCATCAGTTTTTCATACATTATGGAGCCAAGGAAAAATTAATTCTAACTTAAAATTTATAATACCAAATAATGAAAATTTAACCTTTGCTCGAATTGGCCTATTAACATTAACTCAACGTACTATTAAGTCTGGATTAGATTTACTTGGTGTATCAGCACCCCATGAAATGAACTGATGGCAAAAAAATATTATATTTTCTTATGCCTGCTAATTTCTTTTATAACTATTATCATTATCTATTTTAATCCCATAAGCAGTATCTTTAAAGAAGATGCTATAATAATTATAGACAGTAATTTGAAAGAATATCGTGTTATTCCAGAGGATAAAGGTGGTTTACCACAGTATGATTTGGATATTTTAGATGAGTAAATATTTACCTTTAATTATCGGACTAGAAGGAACGATATTAAATGATAATGAAACAAAATTTTTATCAGACTATAAACCATGGGGTGTAATTTTATTTCAACGTAATTGTATTAATCATAAAGACACACTAACTCTAATTGATAAAATTAAATCTAAAACACATAAAGATATGCCTATATTGATTGATCAAGAGGGTGGTCGGGTGTCTCGTTTAAATTATCCAGAGTTTCCTAGGACACTTTCTGCAAAATTATTTGGTGATATTTTTATTAAAGACAAAGAGCTTGCATTAAGAGCTCTTACGTTAAATATAAATTTAATTGCAGGTTCATTAAAAGATATGGGTATTAATATCAATACTGTACCAGTTTTAGATATTCCTTCTCAAAAAGAGAGTGGTGTAATTGGGGATCGCGCATACTCAAGTGATAAAGACATTGTAAGTCAAATGGGTAAAATTGTATTAAATGAAAATAATTCAAATGGGATTGGCTCTGTTATAAAACATATTCCAGGACATGGAAGAGCTACTGTAGACAGTCATCTTGATTTGCCAATAATAATTGATGAGAAGAGCTTACTTGAAAATGATGATTTTGTTCCATTTAAAGCATTAAATAACGCTCCATTAGCAATGACAGCTCATGCGATATATGAAAAATTTGATAAGAATAATGTTGCAACTTTGTCTAAAACTATGATTACAGAAATTATAAGAAGCAAGATTGGATTTAAAGGAACTCTTATGACTGATGATGTTAGTATGAAAGCATTAAGTGGTGATGTTGGGACAAATTCACTTTTAGCTCTTCAGGCAGGATGTGACCTTGTTTTACACTGTAATGGTAATTTTGATGAAATTTGTCAAATTGCAGATAAAATTAGTATGTTAAATTTAATTTCAATTGATCCAACTTTACTAGATGTTCTTAGAACAAAAAAATCTCTTAATCTTGGAGAAATTACTAGTGAACTTACGCACATTCTAAGTAAATTAAGCTAATGTTAATTTAGTTCTTTGAATACATTTTTCATATATAATGAGTGAGTCGATTATATGGAAGAAATAGAAGAAAATTCAATTACTTACAACCCCAATCAAGAAGATGAATATGTATCTTCAGATGATTTAATTGTAAATTTAAAGGGCTATGAAGGTCCATTAGATGTTTTACTAGCTTTAGCACGTAACCAAAAAGTAGATCTAATGGAAATTTCTATTTTAGAGCTAGTTGAGCAGTATACAACTTTTATTACAAAAGTAAGAAGTAGTAATTTAGAGCTTGCTGCCGACTATCTTGTAATGGCTGCATGGCTAGCATACTTAAAATCAATTTTATTATTGCCAAAAGCTGAAACTGGAGAAGAGTTAACTGCAGAAGAAATGGCGGACAGACTAAAGCTACAACTAAAAAAACTAGAAGCCATAAGACTAGTTTCAAAAAAATTGATGGATTTACCTAAGCTTGGCCAAGACTTTTTTGCTAGAGGTATGCCAGAGGGCATAAGGTTAATCAGAACTCCGAATTACTATTTGTCTTTTTATGATTTATTAAAATCATATGCGGATCAAAGATATAAGACTGCATATTTAAAAATGACAATTGAAAGACCTGCTGTGTATGCAATGGAAGACGCTCTTGTAAGATTACAAAGGCTAATAGGTGAAGTTCCAGAATGGACAAAATTAGAGAAATTTTTACCACCTGAGTTTGCGGAAGGAAGTTTAGCTAGAACTGGTGTAGCTGGAACACTTGCAGCAGCTATGGAGTTGGTACGTGAAGGTGTTCTAGAAGTTCAACAGCTTGTTCCATTTGGTCCAGTATTTTTTAAAAATAAAATTTCAGAGGATAAGATAATTAATTAGCACTATGGAAAAAAAACATGAAGACAATGTAATGGATTTCCCAACAGAACATCGAGATAATCTTAGAATTTTAGAAGCTCTATTGTTTGCAGCAAGCGAACCTTTGGATGCCGAAAGCATTAAGGCTAGGTTACCTAAAAAAGCAAACTTAGAAAAATTAATCAATTTATTAAAAGCACAATATGATAGTCGTGGTGTAAATTTAGTTAAGACTGCTAATAAATGGAGTTTTAAAACTGCTCCTGATTTAGCTAGCATGATGCAAAAAGAAAAAGTTGTACAAAGAAAATTATCAAAAGCAGCCACTGAAACACTTGCAATCATTGCTTATCATCAACCTGTGACCCGTGCTGAAGTTGAAGACATAAGAGGAGTTAATTTTAGTCCTGGAACCTTAGATGTATTGCTTGAATTAGAATGGGTTAAGCCCATAGGTAGAAAAAAAACTCCTGGGAGTCCTATAATTTATGGTACTACAGAAAAGTTTTTAGTTTATTTTGGAATTGAAAATATAACAGATTTACCAGGTCTAGAAGAACTTAAGTCTGCTGGGCTACTTGAAAGTAGACTTCCTTCCAATCTTGATATTAAAACTCCAGAAGAAATTGACGAAAGTCAGATTGATCCACTAGCAGAAGACGATAATCTTGAGGATATGATTGCTAGCAATATTGATGACCAATAAAGGTTTTAAGCTCTTAATTTTTATAAGTGTATTTCTTGCTATAGAACTATCAAGTATTGGATTTGCTGAAACTCATTACAATAAGGCAGAAGATAGAGAGGCACTGACTGGTGGTTCTGGAACAGTGTTTGTTGAAAATAAAAATGCTTATTCGTTACCTTTAAAAAATCTTAAAATAGAAAATAGAATTAATTTTTTTGTAGGTAATTCTATGTTTAGAAGAGTGTGGTTGCCACCCTCTGATGTACATTTTGCTAGAGACGGTTTGGGTCCATTTTTTAATGCCGATTCATGTCAAGGATGTCATATAAATGACGGAAGAGGTCATCTACCAAGTTCTAATTGGCCCAATGATGATGCAGTGTCTTTAGTTATAGCACTTGCAATACCACCTCAAAATGACATGCAAAAAAATCAATTAGAAACATTTCAATTAAAATCTATTCCAGATCCAATTTATGGGTCTCAATTAAGTGATTTTGCAATCGAAGGAGTTCTGCCAGAAGGAAAGATAGACATTGAGTACGACTATTATCCTGTGGCATTTGATAATGGCAAAGTCATAAATTTGAGTAAACCAAAATTTTCAATTTCTAATTTAAATTATGGTGAACTTCACTCAGATATTCAAATTTCAGCTAGAATAGCTCAACCAATTATTGGCCTTGGATTGATTGAGGGAATAAGTGTTAGCGATATTTTAGCCAATGCTGATCCCAACGATAAAAATAAAGACGGTATTTCTGGTAAAGCAAGTACTGTTAAAGATGAAATATCAAACAGTATTATTTTAGGTAGATTTGGCTGGAAAGCAGCGCAACCATCAATCCTTCAGCAGACTATAGATGCAACCTATCATGACATGGGTCTATCAAATACATATTCTTCAAGATCAAATAATTGTTCTGAAGTACAAGTTGCATGTAAATCAATGGTTACTGGCAATTCAACTGAATATGATGGTGTTGAAGTTTCAAATGAACAAATTGATTTAATGGTATTTTATCAAAAACACTTATCTCCTCCAGGAAGAAGAAACGTTGATGATCCTGAAGTTTTAAAAGGTAAAAAAATATTTTTTGAATCAGGTTGTGGCTCATGTCACGTTCAAAAATACACAACCATTATTGATGAGAAAAATCCATCTCTCTCAGAACAATTGATATGGCCTTATTCAGACTTTTTATTGCATGATATGGGAAAAGATCTTGCGGACAATCTGAATGAATATAATGCTATGGGAAATGAATGGAGAACACCACCTCTATGGGGAATTGGATTAACAAGAACTGTTAATGGACACGAAAACTTTTTACATGATGGAAGGGCTCAAAATATTTTAGAAGCTATTTTATGGCATGGAGGAGAAGGCGAAAAATCTAAAAATAAAATTTTGAAACTATCTTTATCTGAAGTAGATCAATTATTAAAATTTATAAGATCTCTATAGTGCGATTTTAGTTTTGATATTGATAATCATTCTTACAAAAAAAAGATTATTCTTTAAAATAGTTCTAAATTACTTTCAAATTAATCAATATAAACAATAACTTAATTATTTTATTTTGATATTGATAATCATTATCAATTATATATATATTCCTATTAAGCTAATTAATTAAAAGAGAAATAAAAATGAACTTATTTACTAGAATTTTGCAAGTTAGTTTAGCTGTTATTATTTTTTCAGCTAGCTCATTTGCTAATGAGGTTAATCTTTATAGTGGAAGACACTATGACTCTGATGAAAAGCTTTATGCAAAATTTACAGCTAAAACTGGAATCAAAGTAAACGTTATATCTGGAAAAGGTAAAGCGTTAATGCAACAAATTATTACTGAAGGCAATAGCTCTCCTGCTGATTTATTTGTAACAGTAGATGCTGGAAATTTATGGAAAGCTCAAAAAGAAGGTTTGTTCCAAAAAATTACTAGCAGCACAGTTGATAGTGTTGTGCCAAAAAATTTACGTGGTCCAAACAATGAGTGGGTTGCTTTAGCAAAACGTGCACGTATTATGTATTACAATCCAAGAACTGTTACTGCAGCCGAACTAGATGGTTTGACGTATGAAGACCTGGCTAAACCTGAATGGAATGGTCGAGTTGTAATTAGAAAGTCAAGTAACATGTACAATCAATCACTTGTAGCTTCACTTGTAGCTAATCATGGTGTGGATGCAACAGAAGCATGGGCAAATGGACTAGTAGCTAACATGGCCAGAAAACCAGAGGGCAATGACAGAGCTCAGATTATGGCTGTAGCTAATGGTGAAGCTGATATAGCGGTAGCTAATAGTTATTATATTGCTTTAATGCTATCTGGTAAAAAAGGTACCGAGCAACAAGCAGCTGCTAATAAAGTAGTACCTTTCTTTCCAGGTCAAAATGGAAGAGGAACTCACATTAACGTAAGTGGTATTGGCTTGTTAAAAGGACCAAATACACATAATGCGGTTAAATTGATTGACTTCCTTCTTTCTGAAGAGGCGCAAAATCATATTGTGAATAATTCATTTGAGTATCCACTACGTGATGGAGTGAATGCTCATCCGCTAATTGCACAATTTGGTACTGATTTTAAGCAAGATCAGACACCTGTGAGCAGTTATGGAGAATTTAATCCTGATGCTGTTAAGCTGATGGAGAGAGCAGGCTGGTAACAATAACTTTGGGATTTATTTCCCCCCTCAAAAAGTTATTAAGTCTTGGTTATTCAACTAATACCGTCTTTAGTATCCGTCTTTAGATTAGTTGAATAACCGTTAAGACGGCTGTTTAGTTTATATTTAATATACTGTATCCTAATTTTATATTTATAACTAAGCAGCCATGACCTATAAAAATCTTTTAGATCCTTGGATCATTTTACCGACTATTCTTTTTGCACTGTTTGTTGTACCTGTTATTTGGATAATTAGCAGTCTGTTTGGAGACTATTCAGATAATTGGACACATATATATAATTATACCCTCTCGAATTATATATATAATACAATATTCATTATTATTGGCACTAGTATTGGTACGCTGATAATAGGCGTTGGAAGCGCATGGCTAGTTACTACTTATAATTTTACAGGAAAAAATATTTTAGAGTGGGCTTTGCTTTTACCATTTGCAGTTCCACCATACATACTAGCTTACACATTTACAGGATTATTTGATAGTTATGGAACTGCTAATAATTTAATTAGAGACATTTTTTCATTACCACATGAATTTATTTTCTTTCCAAAACTTAGAAATGTCTATGGTGCCGCTATTGTCTTTTCATTTACTTTGTATCCGTATGTATATTTAGTTTCACGAATGGCATTTATTAATCAGTCTCGATCTATATTGGAAGTAGGAAGGACATTAGGATTTAGTAAATTCCAAGTTTTTTATAAATTAGGCATTCCATCAATTAGACCAGCCATAATTGCAGGACTTATGTTGGTGCTTATGGAAACAATATCTGACTTTGGAGCTGTCGAACACTTTTCCGTAAACACATTTACCACTGGTATTTTTAGTGCATGGTTTGGATTATATGATTTTCATACAGCGAAACAATTAGCAGCTCTTTTACTTATAGTTGTGATTACATTTTTAATTTTAGAAAAATACTCGAGAAGAAAAAACAGATATTCATCTGGTTCAAATGTATTTAGCCCTATTGCTGCTGAAAAACTAAAAGGCAGCAAAAATATTCTTGCATCGTTGTTTTGTACTATTCCAGTTTTTATTGGATTTGTACTTCCAAATATCCAACTTGCCTATTGGGCTCTAAATTATAAGCTAGATTTTTTTAATGAAAAATTTATTACTACTGCTTGGAATACATTTTATTTAGCTATTGTAACAGCAGTAATATGTGCAGTACTTGCTGTTGTAATTAATTTTTCAATTAGATATAAAAAAAATAAACTTCTAAATATATTAAGTTCTTTTTTAACTGTTGGTTATGCTGTGCCAGGTTTGATTTTAGCTTTAGGCGTTTCTCAATTACTTGTATTCATGGATAACCTACTGTTTAGAGAATACCTCGACTTTGTTCTCACGGGAAGTTTAGTTGGATTAATTTTGGCATTTGTAATTAAGTCTTTTGCATTAGCAAATTCAACAATCGAGTCCGGTTTTTTGAGAATCAACAATAGATTAGATGATGTAGCCAAGACACTAAATACATCGGGGTGGAAGTTACTAACTCAAATACATCTTCCATTACTAACAACTAGCTTCTTAACCAGCATGATACTTGTTGTATCTGAAGTTATAAAAGAATTGCCTGCATCCTTGATATTAAGACCTTTCAACTATGATACTCTAGCAATATCAACTTATATTTATGCAGCTGAAGAAAGAATGTTTGATGCTGCAGCCCCATCAATTGCAATAGTAGGAGTAGGACTATTACCAATCATCATTTTATCTAGGTTAATAGTCAAATCTAGACCAGGCTATAGAAATAATGATAATCATTATCAAAGCTATTGATAATCATTATCATTTAATGTATATGTTTGTTTATTATAAAAATAGTTATTCGTTAATAGACCTATATGACCGAAAATATTCTTGAGATAAAAAATCTTAGACATTCATTTAATACTGATATGGAAGTTCTTAAGGGTATCAATTTGAATGTATCAAGAGGTGAAATAGTTTCTATTTTAGGACCTTCAGGATGTGGTAAAACAACTTTATTAAGAATTATTGCTGGCTTAGAAAATCAATCAGGTGGAACAGTAAACATCAGTGACACTGTTGTTTCTGATAGCAAAAATTTTGTGCCAACAGAAAAAAGAGATATAGGATTAGTAGTTCAAGAAAGGGCTTTATTCCCTCATTTAACTATAATAAAAAATGTTGAATTTGGATTAAAAGATCGAAGAGATGATAAATATAAAGCTGCCTTAAATCTACTAAAGCTTTTTAAAGTAGAAAGTTATGCAAATAATTATCCTCACGAAATTTCAAGTGGCGAACAACAAAGAGTTGCAATGGCTAGAGCTATGGCACCTAATCCTAAAATTTTATTAATGGATGAGCCATTCGGCGCTTTAGATCATGCTTTGAAATCTGAATTAAGAGATGAAACAAAAAAAATTTTTAAAGACAATGGGACTACCGCGATTATTGTTTCTCATGATTTTGAAGATGCAATATCAATGTCAGATCATGTTTTGATTATTGATGATGGTTTAGTTGTTCAAGAAGGCCCTGCAAAGGATTTAATTCCTATTACTCGTAATAATTCATTTAAAATAGCTTAAAATACTAAATTACTCCTATCTTTTGAGGTAATTGCCGTATAATCTTATATCTTAATTAATCTTTAAATTAATGAGGATCAAATGGGTATTAGTTTCTGGCAAATCATAATTGTAGTCGCTTTATTAGTAGTATTGTTTGGTAGAGGTAAGATCTCTGAATTAATGGGGGATGTTGCTAAGGGTGTAAAAAGCTTTAAAAAAGGATTGTCTGACGATGACGAAAATCAAACTTCAGTTGATAAGTCAGACGATACATCTCAAAAAGACTAAATCTAATTTTTTGGAGTTTCTATGTTACCTGGTGTAGGCGGTTTCGAATATATATTCATTGCTATATTACTAATAATATTTGTTGCACCAAAAGATCTACCTTCTTTAATTAGAGGTATGGCCAGGGCGTTTGGTAAAATAAAAAAATTAGCACAAGAATTTCAAACAATGATTAATGACTTAGCTAAAGAGACAGGAGTTGATGATATTAAGAAGACTGTTAATAAAGCTAAACCAATAAACTTAACTGAAGAAATAACCAACTCAATTAACACTGCTATCAAAGATAATGTTGATAGCGACGATTCTAATAAGGGCAGTAAATGAGTTTAGATAAGAATGTGTTAAGTGAAAATAAACAGCCCTTATTAGTTCACTTAGTTGAGCTTCGATCAAGATTAATAAAAACAATGATTATGATTACGATTCTTTTTGTAATCTTTTATTTTTTTGCCGATAGTATTTATAATTTCTTAGTACAACCTTATGCGGATGCCGTTGAAGGAGAGGAAGGTAGACGTTTAATATTTACTGCGCTACATGAAACTTTTTTTACTTATATTAAGGTTGCATTGTTTGCATCCTTATTTATTTCACTACCATTTCTATTAATTCAATTATGGATTTTTGTTGCACCTGGCCTTTATAAGAACGAGAAAAGCGTTGTAGTTCCTTATTTACTGGCAACTCCAATACTTTTTATTTTAGGCTCTGCTCTTGTTTATTATCTAATAATGCCAGTAGCGATTAAATTCTTTTTATCATTTGAATCTATAGGTGGTAATGGTGCCTTACCGATTCAACTAGAGGCCAAGGTCAATGAATATTTGAGTTTAATAATGCGCTTGATTTTAGCATTTGGGCTTTGCTTTCAATTGCCTGTTGCACTGACATTGATGGCTAGGGTAGGATTTGTATCTTCTGAAAGTTTAAGGAAAAATCGTAAATATGTTATTGTGGGAGTATTTGCTGTTGCTGCCATATTAACTCCACCTGATCCGATTTCTCAAATTGGACTTGGAATACCAATTCTACTTCTTTATGAATTGTCTATTATTGCTGTAAGCTTTATTGAAAAACGTAAGAATAACTAATATAAGAACTGATAATGTTTGATATTAAAAAGATTAGAGAAAACCCTAAAGAATTTGATTCTAGCCTAGTCAAAAGAAATTTCGCCCCATGTTCAGCTGAATTGATTACGATAGATGAAGATAATAGAAAGGCTATTGCTGAAGCTCAAGCTTTACAAGAGGAGCGAAATTCTAAATCAAAACTTATTGGTGAATATGCATCTTCAGGGAAAGTGGAAGACGCTAATAAATTAAAAGAAGAAGTAAGCTCTATAAAAGCTACAATGCATGAATTGGAAGTTAAGCAAAAAGATATAGCGGAAATACTTAAAAATAAACTTTCTATAATACCAAATTTAGCTGCTGATGAGGTTCCAACAGGCGGAGAAGAAGCCAATCAAGAAATTAAAGTTATTGGTGAAAAAATTGATTTAGGTTTTGAAGCAAAAGAACATTTTGATTTGGGGGAAAATCTTGGGTTAATGGATTTTGAAACTGCTGCAAAAATTTCTGGAGCAAGATTTGTAATTCAACAGGGTAATCTTGCACGCCTCGAAAGATCTATTGCAAATTTTATGTTGGATCTACATACAATTGAATTTGACTATCAAGAAGTAAATGTTCCAATCTTGGTTAAGAATGATGCCTTGTATGGAACTGGTCAATTACCAAAATTTGAAGAAGATTTATTTAAAACCATTAATGACTACTATCTTATACCTACAGCGGAAGTTCCATTAACCAATATGACAAGAGACACAATTTTAAATAGCGCAGATTTACCCTTAAGATTTGTGTCGCATACACCTTGCTTTAGATCTGAGGCCGGTGCGGCCGGAAGAGATACTAGAGGTATAATGAGACAGCATCAGTTTTATAAAGTCGAGTTAGTCAGTTTAACAGATGAAAAATCATCAAAAAATGAACATGAAAGAATGCTATCTTGCGCAGAAGAAGTCCTAAAAAGGTTAGGGCTGAGCTACCGAGTTATGTTGCTTGCTTCTCAAGATATGGGTTTTTCTGCCAATAAAACATACGATATTGAAGTTTGGCTGCCTGGTCAAAAAGCATACCGAGAAATTTCAAGCTGTTCAAATTGTGGTGATTTTCAATCGAGAAGAATGAACTCTAGATACAAGGATGATAATTCAACTAAATTTATTCATACGTTAAATGGATCTGGACTTGCTATTGGAAGAACTTTGATAGCGATCATGGAAAACTATCAAAATTCTGATGGCTCTATTTCAATTCCTGATGTATTACAGCCATACATGAATAATTTAAAAAACCTCTAATCAATATTATGTTTCCAATTGACTTAAAAGACTCAAGGATACTTATAACCAACGATGATGGTTATGATGCTGACGGTATAAAAATTCTTTTTGATTTAGCAAAAACATATACTGATGATGTTTGGATAGTTGCTCCTGAATTCGAAAAAAGTGGTGCCTCGCATGCACTAACTTTTATCAATGATTTGACTTTAAAGAAACATGGTGAGAAATTTTATTCAGTAAATGGATCGCCAAGTGACTGTGTGGTTATTGCACTTGATAAGGTCCTTAAAGATAAAAGGCCAAATATATTATTATCAGGTGTTAACAGTGGAGTTAACGTAGCTGAAGATGTTACATATTCAGGCACCATTGCAGCTGCAATGGAGGGCGTAATTCGAAGAGTTCCTTCTATTGCATTTAGCCAAAATTATGATCTTGGAAAAAAAGATCAGATATCATGGGATGTAACCAAGGCATTTTTATGCAATGTCTTAGATAAAATTGCTTTAAGTGAATGGGATTTTAACACTTTGTTGAACATCAATTTTCCTCAATGCAAAGTTGATGAGGTGGCTGGTATTGAAATTACATCACAAGGAAATAGAGAAACAGATGATTTAATTGTATGGGAAAAAGAAAAAAACCTATTTCGTATTGGACTTCAAAGACGCCTAGGTGAGAGTGCTAAACCTAAGTACAACATCCTTAACAAGCATATAGAAGGTGTCATGACTGATGTAGTTGCTATAACGAGCAACAATATATCAATTACTCCATTACACTTAGATTTAACACACGTTGATTCAATCGAAACATTAAGAAACAGCCTAAAAACATAGTAAAGTTAAGTGATTTTTTAGTTTATAAACCACATCTAACTATGTATATTGCCATAACAATTAATCAGGAGACACATTAATGGAAACTTTTATAGTACAGTTTATACCGCTAATTTTAATTTTTGCAGTTTTTTACTTTTTACTTATTAGACCTCAGCAAAGAAGAGCTAAAGAGCATCGTGATATGGTAAGTGCTATGCAAAGAGGCGATAAAGTTATTACAGCTGGTGGCTTGAGAGCGAAAGTTGTCAAAGTAGTTAATGAAACTGATGTAGAATTAGAAATATCTCCAAATGTAAATGTTGTAGTTCTAAAATCAACTGTTTCAGATGTTGTAAGGTCCAAGGCATAATAATAATTAAAAAAAATGCTACACTTTTCTAGGTCAAAAATTATTTCCATAATTGCTATATCGTTTATGGCAATTCTTTTTGCTTTACCCAATCTTTTTAGTGAGCAGAAAATTTCTAACTTTCCATCTTTTATTCCATCTCAAAAAGTAAATTTAGGACTTGATCTTCAAGGTGGATCACATCTCTTATTAGAAGTTGATACCGCTAGTATTAAAAAAGAAAAAATTGAAGATTTAACTTTTGATTTAAGAAGAATGTTAAAAAAAGATGGCGTTAAGTATAATAATCTTAAGATAATAAATGATCGTATTAATTTTAAATTGAATGATGCAAGTTTAGCAAATAATCTTATTAAAGATATTAAAGAATTATCTCAAAGCTCTTCACAAAATGCTGTGAGCTCGCAGACTAAATCAAATTTAGAAATAGAATCCAATAATAATTTAATTAATATTTCATTAACAGAAGATTACCTCAAGCAAATTTCTATTAGTGCAGTTAATCAATCTATTGAAATTGTTAGAAGAAGAATTGATGAATTGGGAACAAGAGAACCAACTATACAAAAACAAGGCACGAGCAGAATTCTTATCCAATTACCTGGTCTCGATGACCCAGAAAGAATTAAATCTCTTTTAGGTCAAACAGCCAAACTTACTTTTAAACTTGTGGATCAAAAAGCGACCTATGATCCTAACAATCCAACTAAAATTCCTGTTGGATCAGAGGTATTACCATCTGATTCAAATTTTGATTTTAAATACATAGTAAAGAAAAAAGTAATGGTTGGTGGGGAAAATCTAGTTGATGCGCAGCCTGGTTTTGATCCCCAAACGAACGAACCTATTGTGAATTTTAGATTTGATCGAATTGGAGCAAAGAAATTTGGCAATGTAACAAAATCTAATATAGGTAAACCATTTGCTATTATTTTAGATAATAAGGTAGTCAGTGCTCCTGTTATCAGAGATGCAATTCTTGGTGGTTCAGGTCAAATTTCAGGTGGGTTTTCTGCTGAAGAAGCTGCTGATTTAGCGGTACTTTTAAGAGCTGGGGCGTTACCAGCGCCGCTTATAATTTTAGAAGAACGTTCAGTAGGCCCAGATCTTGGTGCTGACTCAATATTAGCAGGAAAAATTGCTGCATTAATTGGTTTTGTTGCAGTAATAATTTTTATGGTATTGGTATATAGATCTTTTGGTTTTTTTGCTGATATAGCTCTAATTCTTAACTTAATAATGGTTCTTGGTATTTTATCATTATTGCAAGCTACACTAACCTTGCCAGGCATAGCTGGTATTATTTTAACCATTGGGATGGCAGTTGATGCGAATGTTTTAATCTTTGAGAGGATTAAAGAAGAATTAAGAAATGGCAGTTCTGTAATTAATTCTGTAGATAGTGGCTATAAACGAGCTTTATCTACAATTTTAGATGCGAATATCACAACTTTAATTGCAGCAAGTATATTGTTTTTTATGGGATCAGGACCAGTAAAAGGTTTTTCAGTAACATTGGCTATTGGTATTTTTACTTCAGTATTTACAGCGTTCACAGTAACAAGATTAATGGTATCTATATACATAAGTAAATTAAAACCCAAAGAATTGAGTTTATAGGTCATGAATATTTTTTCATTTGCGATAAATACTAAGATTAAGTTTCTCTCTTTTAGAAAGCCAGCTTTTATTTTATCAGCCGCTTTAATTATTAGCTCAGTTTTAGTATATTCCCTTAATGGTTTAAATTTTGGAATTGATTTTAGGGGTGGAACATTAATTGAAATAGAAACTGCTGAAGCCGAAGATTTGGGAAATATTAGAAATTCATTAAACAGTCTAAATTTAGGTGATGTTCAAGTTCAAGAATTTGGTTCTCCAAAAAATGTTTTAATTAGAGTAGAGCAGCAAACAGGTGGTGAGAAATCTCAACAAAATGTTGTTAATATAGTAAAAACTGAACTTAACTCTTCTCTAAATTCGGATGTTAATTTTAGACGAACAGAAGTTGTTGGACCAAAAGTCAGCTCTGAATTGATTAAAGCCGGTGTAACTGCAATCGTAGTTGCAGTTTTTGCGATGCTTATTTATATTTGGTTTAGATTTGAGTGGCAATTTTCTCTTGGTGCAGTAATTGCACTAATTCACGATATACTATTAACACTTGGTATATTTTCAATCTTACAATTGGAATTTAACTTATCAATTATAGCTGCATTGTTAACAATAGTAGGATATTCAATGAATGACACCGTTGTTGTGTATGATCGAGTTAGAGAAAATTTAAGAAAACATCGAAAAAAAGATATCCTTGATCTATTAAATATTTCTATCAATGAAACTTTATCTAGAACTATAATGACTTCTGTTACAACGCTTCTTGCCTTGTTATCTCTTTATATATTTGGTGGGTCTGTAATTAAAGGTTTCACTTTTGCAATGATTTGGGGAGTGTTAGTGGGTACTTATTCTTCAATTTTTATTGCAGCGCCTCTTTTAAATTATCTGGAAGTTAAAAGAGATTGGTCTACTTCAGGCGCGGTTGAATCAACTCAGAAATAATTAATTATTTTTTTCATTGAGTAGCGCCTTGAGATATTGGCCTGTATAGCTCTTTTTTACTTTTGAAATTTTTTCTGGTGTACCAACGGCAACAATCTCACCACCACCATCGCCACCCTCAGGACCTAAATCTATTACCCAATCAGCAGTTTTTATTACATCTAAGTTATGTTCGATGACCACCACGGTATTTCCCTGTGAAACTAGAGTTTGGAGAACCTCAAGTAATTTTTTAATATCATGGACATGAAGTCCAGTAGTAGGCTCATCCAAAATATATAAAGTTTTACCCGTAGCTCTTTTTGATAATTCTTTTGAAAGCTTTATTCTTTGAGCTTCACCACCTGATAATGTTGTAGCTTGCTGTCCAATTTTTATATACCCAAGTCCTACATTTTTTAATGTTATCAGTTTACTTTTTAATAAAGGAATTGCATCAAAGAACAAACAGCCTTCATCAACTGTCATATCAAGAATATCAGAAATATTTTTATCTTTAAATTTTATTTCTAAAGTTTCTCTATTGTAGCGCTTACCTTTGCATTCATCACAAGTTACATAAACATCAGGAAGGAAGTGCATTTCAATCTTTATAACGCCATCACCTTCACATGCTTCACACCGACCACCCTTGACGTTAAATGAAAATCTTCCTGGTTTATAACCTCTGGACTTTGATTCAGGTAAGCTTGAAAACCAATCTCTTATAAAAGTAAATGCCCCTGTATAAGTTGCAGGGTTTGAACGTGGAGTTCTTCCAATAGGAGACTGATCTATATCGATAACTTTATCAAGGTGCTTGAGACCAACTATTTCCTTATATTGTGCTGGATTGTATTTTGAGCCATTCAATTCTCTTGCAACAGCTTTATATAGAGTATTGATTGTAAGCGTTGATTTGCCACTTCCTGAAACTCCAGTTACACAAGTTAATGTTCCCAATGGTATTTCAGTCGAAACATTTTTTAAATTATTGCCTGAAGCTTCGATAATCTTAAGGTATTTGTTATCCAATGCACTTCTTCTTGTCTTAGGAGTAGCAATACTTTGTTTTCTTGATAAGTATTGGCCCGTAAGACTTTTTTTATTCCTTTTAACCTCTAAAGGTGTTCCGGTAGCTACTACATGACCACCCTCTAAACCTGCGGCAGGACCAAGGTCAATTAGATAGTCCGCATTCATCATAGCTTCTTCATCATGCTCAACAACAATCACAGTGTTACCAAGATCTTTCAATCTTTTAAGTGTTGCTAGCAATCTTGCATTATCTCTCTGGTGGAGTCCAATTGAAGGCTCATCTAGAACATAAAGAACACCTGTTAATCCAGATCCTATTTGAGATGCTAGTCGAATTCTTTGAGATTCTCCTCCCGAAAGAGTTCCCGAATTTCTTGACAGGGTAAGATATTCAAGACCTACATTATTTAAGAAATTTATTCTTTCTGTTAGTTCTTTTAAGACACGATAAGCAATAGTACTTTCTTTTTTAGTTAACTTTTTATCAAGTGTTTTAAACCAAACCACAAGTTGCTTAATTGATTTTTTACACACATCGCCAATATGTTGATTGTCAATTTTAACAGCTAAAGCCTCTTCTTTAAGTCTATTACCTTTACATTCTGGACACTTTACTTCTGATTGATAGCGTTCAATATTCCCACGCATCCAATCACTTTCAGTTTCTATATATCTACGCTCTAAGTTTCTTACAACTCCTTCAAAACTTTTCTTAGATGTTTGTACTCTATACCCATCATCATAAATAAATTTGATTTCCTCACCATCAGAACCAAAGAGAATAGTATTTTGAATTTTTTTTGGTAATTTAGTCCAGGGTGTATCAAGGGAAAATTTATAATGCTTGGCCAGGCTCTCGCATATCTGTCTGAAATATGGAGAGTTGGTTAAAGACCAAGGTGCTATAGCACCACCATTAATTGTTAACAATCTATTTGGAATCACTAAATCTGGATCTACTGATAAGTCAGTACCAATTCCATCACACTCAGGACAAGCCCCATAGGGATTGTTAAATGAAAATAACCTTGGTTCGATTTCATCTATTGTAAAACCTGACACAGGGCAGGCAAATTTTGAAGAAAATATTTCACGACTAGGTAATTTTTCATTCACGGAATGATCTTCAATAGCTGCGAGACCATCAGATAGATTTAAAGCAGTTTCTAAACTATCTGCAAGTCTGTTACCAAGTTCCTTATTCAAAACTATTCGATCAACAACAATATCAATTTCATGTTTTTTCTTTTTGTCTAGAACAGGCAACTCATCAAAATCATACTGTGTCCCATCAATTTTAACTCTTTGAAAACCTTTTCTTTGTAGTTCGGCTAATTCTTTTTTATATTCTCCTTTTCGACCTCTTACTATTGGAGCTAGAATTATGAACTTAGTGCCGACAGGCTTTTCTTTAATTCTATCAACCATTTGACTTACTGTTTGACTTGTAATGGGTAGGCCGGTGGTTGGAGAGTAGGGCACACCAATCCTTGCATACAAAAGTCGTAAGTAATCATAAATTTCAGTAACGGTACCTACAGTTGATCTAGGGTTTTTTGAAGTTGTTTTTTGTTCTATGGCTATTGCAGGACTTAGACCTTCAATTAAGTCAACATCAGGTTTTTGCATCATCTCTAAGAATTGTCTGGCGTAAGCAGATAAGCTTTCGACATAGCGCCTCTGACCTTCTGCATAAATGGTATCAAATGCTAAAGAAGATTTACCTGACCCTGATAATCCAGTTATTATTGTAATTTTTTCTCTCGGAATTTTAACATTAACATTCTTAAGGTTATGTTCACGAGCGCCCTGTACAGAAATATATTTATGCATTTTTTTATTTAAATAGTCTTCAATTGTTGAACTTAAAGATCAAGCTGTGAATAAATTAATTTCCTTTTTTTGTATACACATTGTTATTAAATAGTTAGATTTAGAAATGGCTGGAAGTTTAAATAAAGTAATGTTAATTGGCAATGTTGGAGCTGATCCAATCATTAGACAAACTCAAGATGGCAAAAAAATAGCTACACTAAGCTTAGCTACAACTGATTCTTGGAAAGATAAGGCTACTGGGGAAAAAAGAGATAAAACTGAATGGCATAGAATAGTTATATTTAACGAGGGCTTATCAGGTGTTGTTGAGAATTACGTTAAGAAAGGCCAACAATTATTTATTGAAGGTCAGCTACAAACACAAAAATATACCGACGCTAATGGAGTTGAAAAATACACAACCCAAGTAATCTTACAAAACTACAATGGCACGTTAACTATGATAGGTGGCAGAGGTAACTCAACTGAGCAAATAGCACCTTCTCAAGATAGTTCAATTTCAAATTCTGACCCATTTCCCGGTGGAGATGATGTTGATATTGATGACGAAATACCATTTTAAATCATATATTTTTCATCGATAATTTATTCTTTTTCTGCTATAATTAGAGATAATGAATACTAATTTTTTTACCCTAAATTTGTTGATTCTTCAGGGTTTTTAATACTTCTTAAAGGTTTTATTTTTGACTGATTCAAGTGACGATATTGCTAGCAATGTGCCTAATGTAGATAAGTCTATTATACCGACCTCTATAGATACTGAGATGCAAAATTCCTACCTGGATTACGCAATGAGCGTAATTGTGAGTAGAGCATTACCTGACGTAAGAGATGGTCTTAAGCCAGTCCATCGTAGAATCCTCTATGCAATGTATGAAGCTGGCTATGAGTGGAACAAGCAATACAGAAAAAGTGCCAGAGTTGTCGGTGATGTGATTGGTAAATACCATCCTCATGGCGATCAGTCTGTGTATGATGCCTTAGTTAGGCTTGCTCAAGATTTTTCTATGCGCCTACCATTAATTGACGGTCAAGGTAACTTTGGTTCCATGGATGGAGATAGAGCCGCAGCCATGAGATATACAGAAGTGCGGATGCATAAAATTGCCAAGTATCTTTTGGACGATATTGATAAAGAAACAGTTGATTTTAGACCGAACTATGATGAGTCTGAACATGAGCCATCTGTCTTACCATCTAAGTATCCTAATCTATTAGTAAATGGAGCAGGTGGAATTGCCGTTGGAATGGCTACAAATATTTTACCACATAATTTGGGTGAGGTAATAGATGCAACTATTGCTTATATAAAAAACGAAGAAATTGGTGATGACGAAATATATAGTCACATTAAAGGACCAGATTTTCCTACCGGTGGAACAATAGTCGGCACCAATACAATTAAAGTTTCACAAAAAACTGGAAGAGGCTCAATTATAGTTCAAGCAAAAAGCACCATTGAAGAATATAAGCCCGATAGAGATGCAATTATTTTTTCTGAAATTCCATATCAAGTAAATAAATCAATTTTAATACAAAGAATTGCTGAGCTTGTAAGGGATAAAAAGATCGAAGGTATTAGTGATCTTAGAGATGAATCTGACAGAGACGGCGTAAGAGTTGTAGTTGAGCTAAAAAAAGGTGTTATAGCTAATGTAATTCTTAATAAGCTTTACAGATACACACC
>JADHQX010000076.1 GCA_016777745.1 Candidatus Pelagibacterales bacterium | reverse complement strand
GCCTCAACTAAAGCAAATCCAAGTAGTACTTGGCCAAATGCTTGCTGTTGAACAGATGGGTTTCTAAAGATACCTGCTATATATGCTCCAAATACAGTTCCTAGTCCAATACCAGGTCCTGCCACTCCAATTGTTGCTAATCCTGCTCCAATTAGTTTTGCTGCTTCTACTTCCATTTTTCTTCCTTTCGTTTTTTATAATTAATTAATATCTTTAATGATGCGGATGTAGGGCATCATTTAAATAAATGCATGTTAGTATTGTAAATATGTAAGCTTGTAAAAAAGCTATAAAAGTTTCAAGTGCATAGATGGCAACGAGACCAGCTAAAGGTATTATGCCAAAAAATCCCATCATTACAATGAAGCCAGCAAAAATCTTGATGATGCTATGTCCAGCAAGCATGTTAGCCATTAGACGCACTGAAAGTGCCACAGGCCTAGATAGATAAGAGATAATTTCGATTGGTATAATTATAGGAGCCATATAAATAGGTACTCCACTAGGATAAAACATTTTTAGATAGCCAAATCCATTCTTTGCAAAACCTAAAACGGTAACGCCAATGAAAATTAAACCTGCGAATGCAAAGGTTACTGCAAAATGACTTGTTACGGTAAATGAATAGGGAACTAGTCCAATTAAGTTACAGAAAAAAATAAACATAAATAAAGAAAACACAAAAGGAAAAAAAGCTCTTCCCTGATCACCAACATTTGTTCTTAATAAATCAGCAATAAACTCATATGAGAGTTCACACATAATCTGAAATCTATTTGGAATTATCGATCTTTTGGAAAGACCTAACATAAAAAAGAACATAATAGCTATTGTAGATATGACCATAAATTGAGATGAATTCGTAAAAGAAATATCTACTCCTCCAATTTGAATATCTGCAATCTTAGTTATTACAAACTGGTGAATTGGATCAATTAAATTTGGTGTTTTTTCAGCGGCCATTGTTGTATTTTTTAGTTATTTTGCATGGATTTTGCAACCCTAAAAACATTTAATATTCCTGCCAAACTTCCGAGTAAAAAGAAGATAATTGTGAATAAAGGCCTAGTACTAAAATAGTTATCAAGAATCAAGCCAATCCCAAGACCAATGGCCATAGCTGCGACAATTTCTACCGCCAATTTCATTACTTGTCCAAGTGGGGAGGGCTTAATATTTGGTGAATTTTTCTCAGCTATATGATCTTTGGCAGCATCGATTCTTTTTTCTAAATTTTTAAGTTTTATTTTTTCTTCTGGCATTAAGCAACGGCGCCAATTTCCTCAGCACGCTTTAAATCTACAGATACTATTTGACTTACACCTCTTTCAGCCATGGTAACGCCAAATAATCTATCCATTCTAGACATGGTTAAGGCATGGTGAGTTATAATCATAAATTTAGTTTGAGTTTTAGCGCTAATATCGTCTAGTAAGTTACAGAATCTCTCAACATTAGCATCATCTAAGGGTGCATCAACTTCATCCAATACACAAATTGGTGATGGGTTTGTAAGGAAAATTGCAAAAATTAAAGACATAGCTGTTAAAGCTTGCTCACCTCCTGAAAGTAAAGACATTGATTGCAATTTTTTACCTGGAGGACTTACCATCATTTCAAGTCCAGCATCGAGAGGGTCATCTGCATCAACTAGTTCAAGATGAGCTTTACCACCATTAAATAGTTTAACAAAAACATCCTTAAAATGATTATTTACTGTATCAAAGGCTTTTAGTAATCGAGCTCGCCCTTCTTTATTTAATTCCTCAATAGATTCTCTCATCTTCTTAATTGCAGCATCTAACTCATTTTTTTCTGTGCTCATAGTTTCTAACTCATCATCTATCTCTTTTGTCTCTAAATCCGCTCTTAAATTGACAGCACCCATTGTCTCACGTTGTTGTTTTAGTCTATCTAGCTTAGCTTCGTTTCTATCCATATTAAATCGCATTGCCTCCAAGTCATCTGTAATTTCTAACTTTTGAATTATATTTTGAGGTTTGCAATAAAACTTTTCTTGAGATTCTTCGTCTAATTCTTTTAATCTTGATTCAGCAAGTTCTTTTGTAGCTTCTGTTCGTCCTTTTGACTCTCTAATATTAGCAAGATCATTTTGAGCACTTCTTAAGCTACCTTCAATTTTTTTTAATTCATTATCAGCTTCAGCAAGTCTGTCAGCTGCAAATTGTCTTTCAGTTTCAGCAAAGCCTTTAGTCTCAATTAATTGACCTCTGCGCTGAGCAATTTCTTCAGGACGACTAGAAATCTTTTTTAACTCTTCTTCTGATTTCTTTTTTCTTAAAGTAAGTTCTTCAATATGTTCATTTGCAGATTTTATAGATTTATTAAGTCTTTGGAATTCATAAGTCCAATCACTATATTTTTGTTCAATATCTTTTTGTCTTAGCTTTTCTCTTAGTTCCAATGATAGCGTTGCTGCATCTTTGGCGTCATTGCTAGCCTTTTCGTAAGCTGTCTTTGCTTTATTAGAAATCTCTTCAGCCTCAGATACTTTTTGAGATATTTCACTTAAACTTGCGTAAAATTTATCAGTAAATATTTTTGTCCAGTTTGATGTATCATCATATCCTTCAACTTCTTTAAGAGTTGATTGCCTAGACATTATGTTTTCATTCGAAACTATTGTTCTTTGCCAGTCATCTCTTTTTGAGTTTTTAATTGTATTATATTGTTCTATATTTTTTTCTAAGTCAGCAATTTGAACTTCAAGCTGATCTTTTTCTTCTTTCAAGGAATCTATTTTTTCATTATCCACTTCATGAATACCTTGATCGTTATCAGTATGATTTTTCTTAGCATTTAAAATTTCAAGATCTTTTGAAGCATCCTTTAGTTGAAATTGCTCTCTCTCAAAATCACCTATAATTTGTTGGATTGTTCTTTCTAGATTATTCTTTGCTTCCTTTATTCTTTCTTCTTCATGATCTAAGGATTCTCGTTCAAGATTAATCCTATTAAGTTTAGCTGCTGCTTCAATTTCTTTCTCTCGCAAGGGTTGAATTTTTTCATTAGCTTTTGCCTGACTTGTTGTAGCTTGAGTTACTTCTAGTGTATATTTTCGAATCTCAGATTCACTTGACTGTAAATTCTCATTAGATTTTTCAAAAGATTCTTTTAAATTGTACCACTTAAGATACATCACAACGCCTTCGAGACGGTTTATCTCAGAAGATATTGTTTTATATGTTTCTGCCTGCTGTGCTTGCTTTTTTAGATTAGTTATTTGAGAGTTAAGCTGTCTCATTATATCTTTAAGTCTCTGTAAGTTTGTTTCTGCGGCTTTAAGTTTTAACTCTGCTTCATGCCGTCTAGAGTGCAGACCAGAAATACCCGCAGCTTCTTCTAATACAGCTCTTCGATCAATAGGCTTTGCATTTATTAGAGCGCCAACTCTACCTTGACTTATTAAAGATGGAGAATGGGCTCCAGTTGAAAGATCTGCAAATAGCCTTTGAACATCTCTAGCTCGCACTTCTTTACCGTTAATTCGATACTCAGATCCACGGTCTTTTTCAATCTTTCTCTTAATTTGTATTTCTTCTTCTTCATTAAATTCTGCGGGAGCAGTTCTATCTTTGTTATCTAGAGATATTGTTACTTCTGCATTATTTCTAGCAGGCCTATCTGATGTTCCAGAAAATATTACATCTTCCATTCCTGTGCTTCTCATACTCTTAGGAGAAGTTTCACCCATACACCATCGTAATGACTCAACAACATTTGACTTGCCACATCCGTTGGGACCAACTATGCCCGTAAGACCCTCTTCAATAGTTATTTCAGTTGGGTCAACAAAAGACTTAAAGCCAGTAACTTTTATTTTTTTAAATTTCATATCTAATTAAGATAACCTTCTAGCAGTTCATCAATTCTATCAGCAGATAAACTTCCAGCATACAGATCACCATTTATTAAAAATGATGGAGTTGAATTAACTTGATGCTCTTTGACTGCATCAATACGACTTTTTAATATAAAATTTGTAATCTCTTCATTTTCTAGACAAGATTTATAATCTTCACTTGAAACTCCAAATAGTGCAGCCTGCTTTGTAAGTGCGGCAGTACTATTTTCTAAAACTTTTTCTTGGTCACTAGTATCAATCCACTTGGATTGATTTTTTAGAAGTGTTTTATCCAATTTATGAAAGTTTTCTTTTGATGCACAATAAAGCAGTTTAAATGCATTTAGATCAACAGCATTTAATGGAAAAGGTCTTAATTCAAAACTAACTAGACCGGTATCAATATACTTTTCTTTTAAATGAACAAAGCCGTTACTTGCAAATTCTGCACAATGACTACAAGTTAATGATCTATATTCTATGATGTTAACTTCAGCATCTATGTTGCCAATAATTATTGGTTCAACAAGATTGTTATTACTATCAAAGTTCCACTTATTTTTAGCAAGCACAGTAGTTGATGCTAAAAGAGAGAAAAAAATTAATATTCTTATAATGTAGTTCATTTGGCCGTTTATCTATATTTAGTGCTTTATGCGATGTTTAATGCACAATATGTTGAATATACTCAATTCTTGCATAATTATACAGCAGAATCTCAATCCTCTTAGATAATTATTGTAGATAAAATTGTGTCAGAAATTTAACTTTTTTTAACTTTATTTAATATTTTTTGAAAACTTGTTTGCAAACTTGGATGATCTGCAAGTTCTTTAAATCTATTAGAATCAATATGAACTTCTTCATCTAACTTGTTGTTATCATTTAATGTAAGAGAATCCATCTCCATGCGTTCTTGAATAATCTCTATTTTATTAATTGCTTTATATCCAAAAAAACCATTAATTTTCGACATGATCTTAGTTTGGTCATGTTCAATCGCAAAAGCAATAGTGGGGTCTACTTTTAATTGTAACGTGGCAGTATCTTTTAAGCTTACTTGTGATTTTTTGATTTTATTAGGTTTTGATAATTTATAGTACTCTTCTCCAACAATCTCTCTCCATGATTTTAAAAGCTCAATTTCAAAAAAACCTCTTTTTTTCAAAATTTTTTTTGCTTCTTCTGGAAGAAACTTGGATAATGAATTTAATCCGTAATGTCTTTTTTTATATACCATGAATACTAATTTAAAATTACCTTATCATGATCTTGAGCAATCTAAATTAATTTTTAGTAAAGATTTAAAGAAATGGTACCTTAAAAACTCAAGGCAATTACCATGGAGATGTAACAAAGAAGACCCCAATTATCCCTATAAAATCTTAGTTAGTGAATTTATGTTACAACAAACAGGAGTTAAGACAGTAATACCTTATTTTGAAAGGTTTATTGCTAAATGGCCAGATATTAAATCTTTAGCAAAAGCATCTGAAAATGAAATTTTAAAATATTGGCAAGGATTAGGGTATTATAGTCGGGGAAGAAACTTGCTTAAGTCAGCAAAAATAATTGATTTAGATTACAATGGTATCATTCCAAATAATTTAGATGACTTACTTTCTTTGCCCGGAATTGGATCGTATGCTTCGGCTGCAATTAGATCGATTGGATTTGATAAAAAAGCAACTGTCATAGATGGAAATGTTAAGCGAGTAATAGCAAGATTTTTTGCTCTCAGTGGAAAGCTTAAAGATAATGAAAAAGATATATCTTTATTGGCTAAATATTTAACTCCAAATAAAGGTAACGCAAACTATTCTCAAGCGATTATGGAGTTTGGGGCCTTAATATGCACACCAAGACAATCTAGTTGTAGTGATTGCATAGTGAGTCATAGTTGTTTATCTCTAAAACAGGGGCTTGTTTTAGAAATACCTGAAGCAAAAACTCAAACTAATAAAAAAAACTTAAGGTGCGCTTCTTTTCTGGCAATCGATAAGAATAATTTAGTGTTAATTGCTAAAAGAAAAAATGAAAGTCTGTTAAAAAATATGTGGCAGCTTCCATCTAGCGATTGGATTAATCAAAGTAATAATAAAAAACTTTTATCCCAAGCACCATTTAAAGCAAAATGGTCTGAAACTGGAAAAAAAATTAATTATAAATTCAGTCATATAAATTTACTAAATGAAACTTATACGGCAAATATAAGCCTTAAAATAGATTTGTTTGATAAGGACTTTAAATGGGTAAGTATAAAAGCATTACATAAATATCCACTAGTAACGCTTACAAAGAAAATTTTGGTAGATAATAATTTAATTTAGTTTAATTCTGATCGAATTTGTTGTCTGAGTAAATCAATTGGCTTTAATTCACCCTCAACATCAAAATGCCAAAATGTCCATCCATTACAGGCCTGGGCATCTTGAACTTGTGCACCAATTTGATGAATAGAACCAGTATTTTTGTTATAAGCTATGGAACCGTCGGCCCTGACTTTTGCTTTATATTTTTTTGCTGAATCATAAAGATTATCACCAGGCTCAATCAATTTTCTTTCTACAAGCCACCCAAAAGGAACTCGTGGCTCAGCTTTTTTAGATGTAGTGATAGCTATAGAGTCATTGTCATATGGAATGATTTTAGCTATTCGATTTTTTGCGAATGAAATATACTTAGCTTCTCTTTCAATACCTATGAAATTTCTACATAACCTTTTTGCCACTGCGCCAGTAGTACCAGTGCCAAAAAATGGATCTAAAATAG
>JADHQX010000075.1 GCA_016777745.1 Candidatus Pelagibacterales bacterium | reverse complement strand
ATATCATATCCATTAATAGGTATGTTTTTGTTTATAAAATTTATGGCTATTGCAGAGCCTAAAACTCCTAAACCAATGATGCCAACGTTATTTTCTGTAGATGAATTTGTCATTTAATATAAATAATCTGTTAATATGTTTATTATATGTAAAATAATAATTTTAAACAATTTATATCTATGGAGAATAGAAAGATGGAGAAAGAGTTTCAAAATTACCAAAACAAAATGAATTCATTACTTAATCTTAGTTTTTCTAATTTATGTGTATTAACAGTAGATATGCAGAACGAATATTTAAGTGAAGAGCATGGAACCTCTCCTCTAGCCACAGATGATATTAAAAATATTATTAAAAATACTACAGAATTTCTTATTGAAATGAGAAAAAATAATGTGCCAATTATTCACTGCTATGTTGTAAGAAGAAAAGAGGAAATTAAAAATAATTTTTTTATAAGTCCTTATATAGACGTTAGTCAATCGAACAATTTATCTCAAAATATTCAAGCTCCAGCTAGAAAAAAGCCAGAAAGAGTAGAAGGAACTTTGTCTTCTATATTACCAGAATGTTTTATAGGTAAAGGAGACTTTCATGTAACAAGTAAAAGAAACTTTGATTCTTTTCATGAAACAGAACTTGATCAATTAATTAGCCGGATACTGGGTATAGAAAATATTTTAATATGTGGTGTTAATACTGATACATGTGTCTATGGGACAACTTTTGGAGCAAGTAATAGAGGTTATAAACCAATATTAGTTGAAGATTGTATTGGAAGTATGCGGGGAAAGGAACAACATATTTCAGCACTTAATATTATTTCAAAATCAATTGGTTGGGTAATTAAAAAAAATGAAATTTATAAAAAACTTGATATTAAAATATAATTCCAGCTCTTCCTATTACATCACCTTTTTCTATTCTGTCATGTAAATCATTAGCTTCATTTGCTTTAATTTTTTCAGTAACCAATGGTGAAATTAAATTACGTGATACAAGATCTAGACTATCTATAACCTCTTGCTTAGAACAATACCTGCTGCCAATAAGTTCAATCTCTTTTAGTAACATGTTTCCTGAATTAACGTTAAAGAACTCACCACTTCCACCTAATGTTACAAGACGACCTCCGTTTCCTAAAAGATCTGTACCTAACTCTAATGAAGTTTTACTGGAGACAAAATCAATTACAACGTCAAGACCATTGTCTTTAGTAAAACTTTCAATAACTTCAGTTTTAGAGTTTGAATTGGGATTTATAAATTCTGAAGCTCCTGATTCCCGACAAGATTTTTCTTTGATTTGTTTTGTTTCAATTGCAATAGTATCTATATTATATAATTTTAACATTCTAAGCATATGGATACCTAATCCACCCCCTGCTCCAATGACTCCTACCTTATCATTTATTTCTATTCTTGCTTTTTTAATAACTTTGAGAGGCGTGGCAATTGCGTCACAAATTATCCCAGTTTCGATTGGAGTTTTTTTATAATCAATAGATAAAGGAATAGGGATAAAATTCTTAGCTGGAAGAGAAATATATTCAGCATAACCACCATTAATCTGCCTACCTACATAACCTTTAAAATTAATACATAAAGTTTCCCTATTTAGTTTGCACCATTTGCAATGACCACATGTAAGATAGAAATAAGCAGTCACAGGCATACCAACTTTTAATTCACCACAATCACCACGTAATTCAACAATTTCTGCTGTAATTTCATGACCTATAATAATTGGAAATTTTACTTTAGTTCTTCCTGCCTTAACATGTTGAATTGTTAAACCAGAACCACAGGCTAATATTTTAGCAACAGCTTCACCATCTTGTGGAATTGGATCAGGAACGTTCTCGTAAATAAATGGTTCGTTAGGTCCTTTTAAAATTAAAGCTTTCAAGCTTAAATACCCTTAAAATTAAAGATTTTGAATTTTTAATATTTCTTGTTCTATATCATCCGATATTTCGATTTTTTCTCCAATTTTACTTGAAGCGTCCATTGCCATAGTCATAACTAAATTCTTATGACCATCATTTGCTGTTGCATGTGGGGTGTCAGAGCCAATATAAAGTCTCTGAAACCACGAATTAGTTTCTTCCCTCATTGGACCCCATAGCTGATTATTATAGATATCCCCTGGAGGATAAGATGTTAAAAAATCTACATGTCTAGCAGCAGATGGTTCAAAACCTGATGGATTATATCCGTGGCCTTGTGGCTTAGTACTTGCAAGAACTAAATCTCTATGCGTGTCTTCAATATCAATAACTCCTTCAGTTCCAACTATTCCAATTTCTAAACCATAAACTGAACCAGGCCAAACTGTAGGTAGAGCCCAGCTTATATTCATGCTAAAAATTGTTCCGTCATCCATAGTAAAAATACCAAAAGTGGCATCTTTAGTTCCATGACTTTGCAGCTTCTTATCTACAGATTGTGCAAAAATAGTTTTTGGATTTTTACCCTCTAATAACCATAAAGACATATCTAAACTGTGGGTGCCTGAAACTACCATAGGTGTAAGATTTTTTCTTTCATTTGTTCTTCTGACAGTTGCTATAGGCACCATACTATTCATAAATGCTCTTGTAACAACAGAGGTAACATCTCCTATATTATTGTCATTTAGTTTCTGTTTTACTGCTAAAAACCTTCTTCTAAATCTTTGAGTATAACCTAAAACAGCATCTATTTTAGCTGAATTAATTGAATCTAACACTTGCCTTGATTCAATTAAATCTGTTGCCAGAGGTTTTTCTATAAAGAGTGATGCATTAGCTTCTATTGCAGCCATAGTAGGTCCAAAGTGATGATTTTCATCAGTAGCTATTATAACAGCATCTACCTCAGTTCTTTTTAATAATTCGTTATAATCTTTAGTAAAAAAATCTGCATCACAGTCAACAAGTAATTTATTTCCTAAATCACTATTAATATCACATAATCCTATCCACCCTATTCCTGGATAATCTCTGGCCATTATGGCTCTAATTCTTCCAATCGTACCACATCCAACAATAGCTAAGCCTATTTGTTTTTTGTCTTTCATAATATGATTCTCCTATATTTCTAGTAACTCTTTAGTAATAGTTTCCTTTGTAAAAGGCATGGTTTTAATTGTCTGTCCCAATGCATTACTTATCGCATTTGAAATGGCTGCTCCTGTAGGTCCTGCTACAACCTCACCTACCCCTAAATAAGGATAATTTTTTCGGTCAATTACATTAGTCTTAATATTAGGAATATTATCAAAACCTATAATTTTATAACTATCCCAATCTTTTGAAATAATTTCTTTTGAATCAAAAAGCACTTCTTCATATAAAGACCAACTAGCTGCTTGAATGAAACCACCTTCCACTTGAGCTTTTATACCATCTTCATAGGCTATTTCTCCTGCATCTACAGATATCCATGCATTAATCAACTTAATATCTAAATTATCACTTATTTTTATCTCTACGCCAACAGCACAATAAGCAGCAGAATTTTTATATCTAGAAAAGCCAATACCTCTAAAACATTCACGATCTAAATCTTTGCAATTCATTTCAATTTTTAGATTATTTAGAACATCTACTGCCCTACCATCTTTTAAATGGTTAATTCTTATATCAAAAGGGTCTATGTTTTTAATTAAAGCAAGCTCATTTATAAAACTTTCTGAAGCTGTTATATTAGCAAAAGCTCCTAAAGTTCTTAAAGCAGAAGTTCTAAGGGGTAAATCATGAACTAGGTTTTTAACTAATCTAGTTTCTTTAAAAGTATACAATGGATCTAAATTTCTATGAATTCCCATATGTGCGGCAGTTTTAGGTTTAGATCTTTGTTTATTATATTTATTAGTCAAAAATTTATAGCTAGTGAAGTTATATAATTCAGCATCTGATGGTCTTGATAAATATGTGTCTGAAAAAGCTTCGTTTGACCAATAAATAATTTTACCATCATCATTAATAGCTCCATAAATTTTATTAATAGATGCGCTTCCATACGGTTCCCAGCAATGTTCATCTTCCCGAGTCCATTTTAATAATACATGTATATTAGGGTATGCTTTAGATAAAACAGAGACCTCGAAGGCAACGTCATCCGCACCATTATGACCATAACAGCCTGAACCTGGCATAAAATTTAGAGAAACATTCACAGGTGTTATCTCAAAATATTTGCTAATAGATTGTTTTAGAGCAAAAATTGACTGGCTATGAGAGTAAATAGTAAATTTATTATGTTTATAAATAGCACAACTTGCCGAAGGACCTATTGGCCCATGCATTAAATAACTTTTTTTATACTCACTTGATAATGTTGTTATTCTAGGATCATTAAAAGTTTTATTTTCTGGAATATCTTCATAAAATGCTTCCCCTCCAGATTTAACCAACAAGGTTTCTTTTTCATTATTTTTAAGGGAATTAAAAACATTATCATTTGAGAGTTGAGAATTATTATCCCAAGAGATATTTTTTTTAGATAACTCAAGATATTTAACAACAAGAAATTCTTCAGTTGATAATATAGCAACAAAGGAACCTTTTACAAATAACTCTATTTTATTTTTTTTCAGCTTTTCTTTAAAGGCTTTATCAATTTCTACTAACCTAGAATGATAGGAAGGTGGCCTTACAATCCTTGCATGCAACATTTTGGAAAAAGTCATATCATGAACATATTTATAACTTCCTGTTACTATGTCCTTAATTGTTTTCAACTCTATTTTTTGATTATTAACGTAATTTAGCGTGTTTAAAGTTTCTTCATCAATACTTTCAGGAATGATTAATTCTTTAAACTCATCTGTTTTTGAAAAATCCCAATAAGTTAATGAAATATTTGATTTTCTATCTTTAATTATTCCATTTTCAAACAACATATCGTCTTTTTGTATGTTAAGATATTTAAGTGCATAATTTATAAAACTTGTTTTAAGTATTATAGAAGCAGCCTTAATAGCAGACCCAGAATTAGCAACTGACAAGCTGCTGGCTGTAATACCCTCATTTGGTGATAAATCAGTATTTAATTTAATTATTTCTACTTGGTCATACTTGATGCCAGTAATCTTAGAAGTTATCAATGCAAGAGTTGAGCTAATATGCTGCCCTATATCAACTTTTCCAGAGTAAACCTTTAAAACGTTCTGATCATTAAAATCAAACCAATGATTAAGTTTGTTATAGTCTTTAATACTAGGGCCACTTTCAAATTTTTTCATATTCAATTCAACTCAAGCCTCTTTTAAGTTCTCAATTGCTTTGAAAACTGATGAATGTGAACCACAACGGCAAAGATGGCCATCCAAAGCTTTTTGAATTTCATCCTCTGAAGGATTTTTATTATTTTCAAAAAGAGCCGTAATACTTATTATTATTCCACTTGTACAATATCCACATTGTGCCGCATTATGTTTTTTGAAAGCTTCTTGCACTTGATTTAATTGCTTTTTGCTGGCAAGTCCCTCAATGGTAACAATTTTTTTATTTTGATACTCTGCAGCCCTTAAATTACATGAAAGTTTTTTTTCACCATCTATTAAAACTGCACAACTACCACATTGCTCAAGTCCGCATCCCAACTTTGTTCCAGTTAAACCAAACTCGTCTCTGATAATAAATAAGAGTGTCTTATCCTCATGAATATTTATTTTTTTGGTTACCCCATTTATATTTAGTTCACAATTTATTTTGGACATCTAAAAACCTAAAAATCAAACTATTACATTGATAATTACTATCAAAATATTGATATTAAATATTAATTTTAAATTGTATTAACTTTGAATACAATTTTAATTAATAAAAATTATCTTGCAGTCCAGCCGCCATCAACTAAAACACTTGAGCCAGTCATTAACGATGAAGCTTCTGAAGCTAAAAAAACAAAAGGACCCATTAAATCTTTAACCTCTCCTAATCGACCTAATGGGATCATTCCTATAGTTGCTTTTTTAAATTCATCATCTTTTAAAAAAGGCTCTGTCATCGGTGTTTGGATAAAAGTAGGACAAACTGCATTTACTCTAATACCCTCAGAGCCTAATTCAATTGCTAAAGATTTTGTAAAGCCCTCAATAGCGAATTTACTTGAACAATAAGTTGTTCTATTTGGCCCTCCAACATGTCCCATTTGAGATGAAACATTAATTATAGATCCTTTTAACCCGTTATCTAACATTTTTTTAACAACCTGTTTTGTTAGATTAATAACTGACCTTACATTTAAGGACATCACATAATCAAAATCTTCAATTTTTGTATCAATTAATTTTGCAGGTCGATTGGTACCAGCGTTATTTATAAGAATATCAAAAGCTTCAGAATTATTTATAAAACTAGATACTTCAAATTCGTTATTAACATCTAACACCTTATAGGATGCTTTATAACCTTGATTAATTATATGATTTGTTAAATCTTTCAATTCTTTTTCGGTTCTGGATACTAAAGTAACATGAGCACCAGATTCTGCTAAAGCGATGGACGCACCCATTCCAATCCCTCTGCCAGCTCCAGTAATTAATGCTCTTTTATTATCTGATCTAAAACTTGGTAACTTTGGGTAGTTCATTATTTCTCCTATTCTGCAGAAGTGTACGGCTTGATATTTCTTCCACCATACCTTCTTA
>JADHQX010000074.1 GCA_016777745.1 Candidatus Pelagibacterales bacterium | reverse complement strand
TTTCTCTCATACCTTCAAGGACACATCTTGTCATGTAAAAAACTGAATCTAAGTCTGTTCTGATAACATCATCCCATTGTTCAATAGTCATCTTATGTGACATTGCTGCTTTAGATATTCCTGCATTATTAATCAATATGTCCACAGCACCTAACTTTTCAGTTACTTCTTTTACGCCTTTTTCACACGCCGCTGCATCTGCTACATTCCACTGAAATATATCAATACCATGCTCCTTTGCAAAAGCTTCTGCTGCTGCTGTGTTTGAATTATAAGTTGCTGCAACTTTACATCCCTCATTTTTTAGGGCAATTGATATTGCTCCACCTATTCCTCTTGTACCACCTGTTACTAAAGCTATTCGTGTCATAATTTAGTTTCTCCTTTTTTTATCTTTCAACGCAAAGTGCTATACCCATGCCACCACCAATACAAAGTGTTGCTAAGCCTTTTTTAGCGTCTTGTCTTTTCATTTGGTGAAGCAATGTAACCAGAATTCTAGCTCCAGATGCACCTATAGGATGTCCAATAGCTATTGCACCTCCATTAACATTAACTTTACTTGTATCCCAACCCAATTCTTTATTTACAGCACATCCTTGAGCTGCAAAAGCTTCATTTGATTCAATTAAGTCTAAGTCACCTATTGACCAACCAGCTTTATCTAAT
This sequence comes from Candidatus Pelagibacterales bacterium, assembly GCA_016777745.1. Next base: position 6,028 of record JADHQX010000074.1, on the reverse strand, counting down.
GCTTTGCGCACTGAAGGTATTGGCCCAGTTCCCATAATTGATGGGTCAACACCAACACTTGCCCAAGATACAACTCTAGCTAAAGGTTCAATACTTCTTTTTTCCATCTCAGCTTCACTCATTAACATCAATGCTGCTGCTCCATCATTAATACCACTTGCATTTGCTGCTGTTACAGAACCATCTTTTGCAAACGCCGGTCTTAAAGATGCTAATTTTTCTAATTGAACATTATCTTTTATATATTCGTCTTGATCAAAAACTGTTGTTTCTTTTCTTGTTACAATATCAACTGGCGTAATTTCATCTTTAAATAAGCCTGCTGCCTTAGCCTTGCTTGCTTTTAATTGAGAATTATAAGCAAATTCATCTTGTTGATCTCTAGTAACTTGAAATTTCTCTGCTACATTTTCTGCAGTAGTACCCATATGATATCCATTAAAGGCATCCCATAAACCATCTTTAATCATTGTATCAATCATTTTAGCATCACCCATCTTTGTGCCTGAGCGCAAATGCATGCAATGTGGAGATCTACTCATACTCTCTTGACCGCCTGCAATTACAATATTTGCATCCTGATTTTTAATTGCTTGAAAACCTAATGCAACAGTTCTTAATCCAGATCCACAAACTTGATTAACTACCCACGCCGGAGTTTCTTTTGCAATACCCGCGTTAATAGATGCTTGTCTAGCTGGGTTTTGACCAGTTCCCGCCGTAAGTACTTGTCCAAGTATCACTTCATCTACTTCATGTGGTTGAACAGCAGATTTTTTTAAAGAATCTTCTATTACTATTTTTCCTAAATCATGTGCCTCCAAATTACTTAGGGAGCCACTGAACGAACCAACACCAGTTCTCGTTGCGGAAGTTATAAATACGTCTGTCATAATTAAATCCTAAAAAAATTATAAAATTTCAGGGATTTTTTCAGCCCTAGAGAGATTAAGATATCTAGCTGATTTTATTTTGCAACTATTATCTAAATCCAAAAATAGTGGATTACCTGTAGGAATTTCTAACTTTACTATGTCCTGATCCGAAATATTAAATAATTCTTTGCATAATGCCCTAAGACTATTCCCATGCGCCACAATTAAAGTGTCTCCTGATTCTAATAATGGGGTAATACTTTTTTTCCAATACGGAATCACCCTATTATAAGTGTCTTTTAGGCATTCGGATAATGGCAATTCAGAACTTATTACTTCTGAGTAAAGAGGATCATTTTTAGGATTCATTTCGCTTAAAGAGTCTAATCTTGGAGGAGGTGTTTCATAACTTCTTCTCCACTTTAAAAATTGATCTTCACCATATTTATTTAAAGTTTCTTTTTTATTTAATCCTTGGAGACTTCCATAATGTCGTTCATTCAATTGCCAACTATAATTAATACTTGTGCTGTCATGTACATTAATCTCTTTAAGAATAATATCTAAAGTGTCTTTAGCTCTTTTTAGGTATGAGGTAAAACAAACTTTGGGTTTGAAGTTTATATCTTTAATTAATTCTCCTGATAATTTAGCTTCTTGCACGCCTTTAGAAGTAAGTTCAACATCAACCCAACCTGTAAATATATTTTGAGCATTCCAGACACTTTGACCATGTCTGATAAGTATAAGTCTATTCATGTTATTTGTTTACTTGATTTATAATTTTATTATTCTTTATAAATTCAACAATTTGTTCTGCAATTTGATATGCAACTTTTTCTTGAGCCTCAACAGTACTTGCACCTATATGAGGTGTCATAACTACATTATCTAAACCTGAAAAAATACTATTTTTTTCTGGTTCATTTTCATAAACATCACAACCATAACCACCAAGCATTTCTAGCTCTAGAGCTTTCTTAATATCTTCTTCATTTACCAGTCCGCCTCTTGCACAATTGATAATGAGAGCATTTTTTTTAACTAACTTTAAAGTTTCAGAGTTAATCAAATACTTGGATTTTTCAGAAAGTTTATTGTGAAATGTAATTATGTCAGAAACCTCTAAAAGCTTTTCAACTGAAAGATTTTTTACTTCAAAACTCGTAGCTTCTGTCTCAGTAAGTGAAGAACTATGAACTACAACATTCATTCCATAGACTTTAGATATTTCATTTATTTTCTTACCGATATTGCCAAAGCCAATTATTCCAATCGTTTTGCCAAACATCTCATTACCAATAAATTTCTTTTTTTCCCATTTATTTTGATGCATAGAATGGTTTGCAATATTTACTTTTCTCATTAGAGAGTGAATGATTCCAAATGTTAGTTCTGCAGTTGCCTGCACATTGCCTAATGGGGTATTCATAACAACTATACCTTTAGCAGTTGCAGCGATAAGATCTACATTATCTACGCCCACACCTGGTCTGCCTATTACCTTAAGATTTTCTGCATTATTAATAATTTTTTCTGTAACTGTAACAGCAGATCTTACAATTAAACCTGTATAATTTTTTATTTCTGAGACTAATTCATCTTCAGATAAACCAACTTTTGTATCATATAAAATATTATGTTTATCAAATACTTCTGAAACAGCATTGGAAACATTATCTGCAATTAAAATTTTATTCATTAAGTGTAATTTGATTTTACTAGGTCGTACGCCCAATCAATCCATGGTAGCACAAGTTTAACATTTTCATTTGTGACAGTCGATCCTCCCCAAATTCTAATTCCAGATGGCGCTGTTTTATAAGAATTTAAGTCATAACCTGCTTCATTAGATTCTAATTCATTACAAACCTTCTTCATAAAATCAGATTTCTTTTCACTGTCTAAATCTTTAAACCAAGGATCTTTTGGAATTAAACATATAGAAGTACAAGATAAGGTTTCAGGGTCTTTAGCAAGAAACTCGAATGTATCACTGGTTGCAACCCAATCAGATACAATCTTTAAATTATTTTCAGAGATATTAACAAGCTCATCTATACCACCAATTGATGAAGCCCAGTTAAGTGAATTTAAAGCATCTTCAATGCTCAACATTGATGGGGTATTTATGGTTGTGCCAGAAAATATAGCCTTCGCAAATTTTTGATTATTTGCAAGACGAAATATTTTTGGTATTGGCCATGGTGGAGTATAGCTTTCAAGCCTTTCTACTGCTCTAGGTGATAAAATTAACATTCCGTGGGCCGCTTCACTACCTAAAACTTTTTGCCAAGAGTAAGTAACGACGTCTAATTTATGCCAATCCATGTGCATTGAAAATACAGCAGATGTTGCATCACAAATTACAAGACCTTTCCTATCATCACTAATCCATTCAGTGTTTTTAATTCTCACGCCAGCAGTGGTTCCATTCCATGTAAAAATAATATCATTATCAGAATTACTATTTGAGAAATCTGGAAGAACCCCGTAGTCAGTTTTTTGAACAATCTTATTTTCTAAAGGTAGTTGGTCGCCAACATCAATTGACCAATCGTGTCCAAAGTTCTCCCATGAATATACTTCAACTCCACGTTGACCCAACATTGACCACATTGCCATCTCTACGGCACCAGTATCAGATGCTGGCACAATGCCAATATGATAATCATCTGGTATTTGCAGAATGTCTCTAGATTTATTAATTAATTCTTGAATTCTTTCCAGTCCGACCTTTGATCTGTGAGATCTAGAAACGACGGCATTTTCAAGATTCTTTAATGACCATCCAGGAGGTTTAGCACATGGTCCTGATGAAAAATATGGGTAAGGAGGTTTAACTTTTGGTTTATTTATCATAATTTTATAATTTCATTTGTAAATTTACTAGTCCGTCGATTAGCTTTGGATCAAAAAAAGTAGATTTTTGAGGTACAGTAGCTTTTCTGTTAGAAATTGACATTATCTCATGCATAGTCATTGGGCAAACAAAAAAAGCCATATCGGCTTCATTTTTTCTTACTTTTTTCTCAAGCTCTTTGTATCCAAATTTACCAGGTAGATAATTTAGATAATTTTTATACTCATTTTTTTTAATGTGACAAATTTTATCAACAATAAGTAAGTTAATTAAATCAATATCTGTTTCATGAGAAAACTCTTTTTTTGAATTAATATTTAGCAAATTAAAAGAAAACCATTTATTACATATAAAAAGCATTACATCTCCTTTTACATTTGGTTTTTTAAACTTAGATAGCTTTACATCTATAAATGATTTTTTAATTAGATCTAAAATCTCCTTAGGATTAGTTTTTTTAAGTTTTATAAGTCGATTGTAACTTAAAATTTTAACTGAAGACTGATCAAACAAAGCTGCTAAAAGTGGAACTGATTTTATTTTATTATTTTTTTGACTTGTTTTTTTAAATAATTTTGATATTGCTGCAAACCTATGATGGCCATCTGCAATATATAAAGTTTCTATTTTTGATAGTTGTGATGAAATATAATTTCTATCTTTAAAATTTTTTGTTACCCACAACGAGTGCTTTGTTCCACCTGCGCTTGTAAAGAAATATTCTGGCTTAGTATTTGAATACTTTTTAAATAATAATTTTAAATTATTCTTATTCTTATAAGTCAAATAAACTGGACCAACTTGAGTTTTAGTAGACTCTATATTTCTTAAGATAGAGTTTTCCTTAGATATAAAAGTTTTTTCATGCGGTAATATATTTTTTTGTGATTTTTTATTAATTTCAATTGATGCAATAACCCCAAATTGGACTTTTGAGTTTTTACTTAATTTATAAATATAAAAATTTGGTTCATTGTCCTTAAATAATATTTGATTGTCCACCATACTCTTAAGATAACCACGAACATAATTTGTTAACTGTTTCTTGCTATGACTTGGGAAAAAAGTTTCTGGACTTAAAATATTTAAAAAATTCCAATTGATATTTTTGGATGCTTTTTTGATTTCTTTTATACTTAAATTATCAAATGAAGATGATACAATTGAATGAGCAAGTTTTTTAATTGGTCTTAAACCTGTAAATGAACTAATTTTTATTGCCATACCTGATTTATTCCAGATCTTAGTAGATTTGATATTATTTATTCTAGTTAATTGTTAGAAAAATGTTACCTTAAAATGCTTATAAAGCCTAGTTTTTCTGTATAATATCATCTATTGACATAAATAGAGGTGGGGTTATATTCACCAGACTTTAACATTCAAAACAAGAATTCATAAATTATGTTCGCAGTAATATCCAGTGGTGGTAAACAATATAAGGTATCAGGTGATACTGTTCTAACAGTTAACAAGATTGCTGGTGAGGGTGGAGAGCAAATTACTATAGATGAAGTTTTATTTGCTTCTGATGGTAAGGATTTAAGTCTAGGTAGCCCAAATATTAAAGATGCTAAAGTTAAGTTTGAAATTATTAAACAAGATAGAGACAGAAAAATTCTTGTTTTTAAGAAGCAAAGAAGAAAAAACTTCAGAAGAAAAAATGGTCATAAGCAGGACATAACATTTTTAAAAGTCCTTGATATTGAGGTACCTGGGTTAACATTTCCAAAAGTAAAAGCTGAAAAAGTAGTAAAAGTAGAGGAAGTTATTGAAGCTCCAGCAAAGAAAAAAGCCGTAAAGAAAAAAACTGCAGCTAAGGCAAAGGAATAGTACTCAATGGCACATAAAAAAGCAGGTGGTTCATCTAGGAATGGAAGAGACTCGGCCGGTAGAAGGCTTGGTATTAAAAAGTTTGGTGGTGAAGCTGTTATACCTGGAAACATAATTGCACGTCAACGTGGAACAAAATGGCATCCTGGAGATAATGTTGGTCTTGGAAAAGATCATACAATTTTCTCACTTATAGAGGGAGTAGTGTCATTTGGAAAAAAGAAAAATGGAAAGACTTATATTTCTGTTGCACCAAATACAGTTAATTAAGAAATATTCTTAATTCTTTAATTTTATTTATTTCAATTAATATTTTTGTAAGCTCAAAACAATGAAGTTTATCGATGAAGCTAAAGTTTATATTAAAAGTGGAGATGGTGGAGATGGCTGTCTAAGCTTCAGACGAGAAAAATATATTGAATACGGTGGACCTGACGGTGGCAATGGTGGTCGTGGA
>JADHQX010000073.1 GCA_016777745.1 Candidatus Pelagibacterales bacterium | reverse complement strand
GCTCATCTGTAACCCAAGAGTGGAAATTTTTAATCATTCCCGGGCTAAAATTAGGAACTAGTTCTTGTAGTCTTTTTTTAGACTTAGATGCCTTCTTTTTTAATGAACCACTTGTTATTAAGTCAGCTAAATATGTTTGGGGATAATTTGGTTCAGACTCTTTAAGTTTTTTAACTAGCTCAGATGCCTTTTTTATGTTTCCATCTAAATAATTAAATCTCCAAAATTCAAAATTAGTTCTCCACCTGCCATAATCATCATTGTAAAGTTTGAGAGCTTTTTCCATTTCTACATACGCTCTTTTCTTTTCTCCAATTTGAAACAGCGCAGACCCAAATAGTCTTCTAGAATGAGCAAATTTTTTATTCAGTTGTATTGATTTATAAGCATGATTAATTGATAGGTCATAATTTGAACCATAATAGTAAGCTAGACCAAAACAAAATTGTGATAAAAAATTATTTTCACTCATCGAAACAGCACTTCTAGATAAGTTTAATAGAGTTTTTTTGATTTTATTAGGATCTCTTACATTGAACATCCATAATTTGTCTGCATACGAAACAGCAATTTTTGATATTGTAATTGCTAAATCCTCTTTAGGAATAGATTCAATTAACTTACCATATGCATTTTTAGATAATTGAAATTTAATAGTTCTCTTGTCCGATTTACCCCGATTTCGCATAATCACATCTGCTTCTTCAAGATATTTTAGTCTTCTCCATAAAGTTCTTTCTGGCGCTTGCGTAAAATAGTGAATATCATAAAAAGACAATCCTTTTTCAAAATTTACAAAGAGACGAAAAATAATTTCTAGATCCAGAATGCTGGATAAATTTAATGATTTTAAAACTTTAAAAAGTCCACCATATAAGAAGCTAAATACAGCTTCGTCCAAAAGGCTTACATTATTTTCAACAACTTGGTCCGTTCTTCCAAAGCCAAATTCATACAGTGAGTCTTTAATAAGAGGCATATTTTTAGTTTATGTTTAAAGGCTATTTATATCCATAAAAATTAAAACTTAAACTAGTAAAATATAAATACATTTGTTATAAGAATTGCTTATTCCGCCTTAGCTCAGTTGGTAGAGCGCTTGACTGTTAATCAGGTTGTCGCTGGTTCGAGCCCAGCAGGCGGAGCCAAACTTTTTCTATAAAATCTGACTTAAAAATAACTTAGTTCTTTCGCTCTCTGGATTTTCAAAGAATTCTGTGGGAGCTTTCGCTTCAATAATTTTACCTTCATCCATGAATACAATTCTATCGGCAACTTCTTTTGCAAAACCCATTTCGTGAGTTACAACGAGCATGGTCATACCATCATTAGCTAAGCCGATCATAACATCTAAAACTTCTTTAATCATTTCAGGATCTAAAGCTGAAGTAGGCTCATCAAAGAGCATTAATCGTGGCTGCATACATAAAGCTCTAGCAATAGCAGCTCTTTGTTGTTGTCCACCAGATAATTGATTTGGAAATTTATGAACCTGATCTTCAATTTGAACTCTTTTTAGATACTGCATTGCCAACTCCGTTGCATCAGCCTTAGGCATTTTTCTCACCCATATAGGAGCTAAAGTGCAATTATCTAAAATACTTAAGTGTGGGAATAAATTAAATTGCTGAAAAACCATTCCAACTTCTCTTCTTACCGTATCAATATTTTTGATATTTCCTGTAAGCTCAGTACCATCAACTATAATTTTACCTTCTTGATGTTCTTCAAGACGATTTATACATCTGATCATTGTTGATTTTCCAGAACCAGATGGTCCACACACAACAATCTTTTCACTTTTATTTACTTCCAAGTTTATACCATTAAGCACCTGGAAATCACCAAACCATTTGCTTACATTTTCAAAATAAATTATTGAATCTTGATTCATTTGTTCTCACTATCGTTGTCGGTGTTAAGTTTCTTTTCTAAATATAGACTATATCTTGAGAAACCAAAACAAAATATAAAGAAGATTGCTGCAATAAATACATATACCTCAACGTGTAAAGCCATCCATTTAGTGTCAGCTAATGCTGCTCTTCCTATGCCCAACAAATCCAACAAACCAATAACTATAACTAATGATGTATCTTTGAATAAGCCTATTGCAGTATTTACTAGTGCTGGGATTGTAATTTTTAGAGCTTGTGGAAGAATAATTTGATAATTCATTTGCCAATAAGAAAGTCCAAGGGCTTGAGCAGCTTCGTACTGGCCCTTTGGCATTGCTTGTAATCCACCTCTTACTACTTCAGCTCCATAAGCAGCTTGAAATATAATAACTGCAACTAGAGCTCTAAGTACAGTATCAATATTTAATCCTTCTGGTAGGAATAAAGGCAACATCATACTTCCAAAGAATAATAATGTGATAAGCGGTACACCTCTGATAAATTCGATAAACACAACACATATAGCTGAGATAGCAGGCATCTTAGATCTTCTACCTAATGCTAAAAAAACACTTAGTGGAAAAGCAATGATAATACCGCCTAGTCCTAAAAATAAAGTTAGTAACAAGCCACCCCATTTATTACTAGCAACTTCTGTTAGTCCTGGACCACCGTATAATAAGAAAAAAACTAAAAATGGATAAACAACTGCAAAAATTAAAAACTGTTTTCGATATGGCATACCTTCCCAAATTAATGGAAGAATACCAAGGGGTAATAAAGCATAAACTAGATTAACTCTCCAAACTTCTTCAGTTGGATAAAAACCATATAAAAATTGGTAAGATCTTGCTCCAATAATAGCCCAGCATGCGCCATCTGTAGTGCACCCTGTTCTATCATCAGCAATAAAAGTTGCTTCAAAAATAAGCCAGTCTAAAAGAGGTGGTACAATGCTTGCTAGAAAATAAATAATAACTAGCGTAACAATTGAGTTAAGCCAACTTGAAAATAAATTTTCTTTAATCCAACTATAAGCAGTCATTACCTGCTCTCCATTTGGATTGATCTGTTATAAATATTCATAAAGAATGATATGGTAAGACTGATAACTAAATAGGTAGCCATAACAATAGCCATACATTCAATAGCTTGGCCAGTTTGATTCAAACTGATACCTCCAAACCCGTGAACTAGATCAGCGTAACCAATAGCAATGCCTAAAGAAGAATTTTTAGTTAAATTTAAAAACTGACTTGTTAAAGGGGGAACGATTACTCTTAACGCTTGAGGGATAATTACCCAATTCATTATTACTTTTTGTTGAAGTCCTAATGATTTAGCGGCTTCGATTTGACCTTTACTTACAGAAAGTATTCCAGCTCTAACAATTTCAGAAATAAAAGATGCCGTATAAATACTTAAACCCAAAAACATAGCAACAAATTCTGGTGGGATTTTCATGCCTCCAACAAAATTAAATCCTTTTAGGACTGGATCTTCAAAATCAAGTGGTGAGCCTGAAATGAAATATACAATGATTGGAAAGATTAAAATTGAAGCAAAATTAATAAGAAATAATGGATATTGTTTTCCTGTTTCTTCTTGCTTTTTTTTAGCCCATCTAGAAAAAAATATGGCAAAAATTATTGTTAAAAAAATTGTAGCAAAAACATAAATAAAGTTATCGCCAAATAAAGGCAATGGGCTATTTAAACCCCTATTATTTAAAAAAAAGGATTCACCCAAAGCAATGCTATTCTTAACTCTTGGTAAATTTATTAATAACGCGTACCAAAATAATAATTGTAATATAAGTGGTATGTTTCTAGTAATTTCTACATAAACATAAGCTAGGCGGCTAAGTAACCAGTTAGATGAAAGTCTAATAATACCTACTGAGAAACCTAAAAAAGTTGCAGCTATACAACCAACTAAGGAGATTAATAATGTATTACCAAGTCCAACTAAAAAAACCACAAAATGTGAATCTGTTGCGACATAATTATAGAATGGACTAAAGGATATATCAAAACCAGCTGGATCGTCTAAAAATCCAAAACCAGTAGCAATATTTCTTTTTTCTAAATTGTATGCCGTTGTATCAACTAAGAAATAAAGTCCATAAGCAAGTAATCCTACAACTAATGTCTGTATGATGATGGCTCTAAATTTCTGATCTGAGAAGTCAATTTTAAACATATACGTGCATACTCTATATCAATTTATTTTAAATATTAAACATAAAAAATGCCGGACTAAAAACTTAGTCCGGCATTAATTTTTTTACTTAAGTTTTAACTTAATCTTATCTAAAAGGTGGAACGTATAAAATTCCGCCATCAGTCCAAGGTGCATTTAGTCCTCTAGCTAATTTTAGAGGAGTCTTAGATCCAATATTTCTTTCAAATACTTCACCGTAGTTACCTACTTGTTTAATGATGTTATATCCAAAGTCATTAGATAGACCAAACATTACACCGTACTCACCTTCTCTGCCTGTAAGTCTTGCAACTTCAGGATCATTATTCATAGCAAGTTTAGTATCAAGATTGTTTGATGTTAATCCTTTTTCTTCTGCAATAATCATTGTGTTTAAAGACCAACGAACGATATCACCCCAAACATGATCACCATGTCTAACAAGTGGTCCTAAAGGTTCTTTAGAAATGATTTCTGGAAGCAGAATCCATTGAGATGGATCTTCAGCTTGTGCAGCAGTTGCTGCTAAACCAGATGCATCAGTAGTGTAAACATCACATCTACCTGCAAATAAGTTCTCACGAGACTCATCATTAGTTTCTACTGGAATTGCTTCATACTTAATTCCATTCATACGGAAAAAGTCAGCTAAGTTAAGTTCAGTTGTTGTTCCAGTTTGAATACAAACTGAAGCACCATCTAAATCTTTAGCAGAAGTAACACCTAAAGAAGCTGGTACAAGAAATCCTTGACCATCATAGTAGTTGACTCCAATAAACTCAAAACCAAGATTAACATCACGGCTAAAAGTCCAAGTAGTGTTTCTAGCTAATACATCGATTTCGCCAGAAGCAAGAGTTGGGAATCTTGTTTTACCTGTTGTAGTTGTAAATTCAACTTTACTTGAATCTCCAAGTACAGCCGCAGCAACAGCACGACATACGTCTACGTCAAAGCCTGTCCAGTTGCCTGAATCATCAGGTGCAGCAAAACCAAGTAAACCTGTGGTTACACCACATTTTACAAATCCTCTAGATTGAACATCTTCTAAAGTACCGGCTATAGCCGGTGCAGTAAAAAATGAAAATAAAGCTAGAAGAGCTGATATTTTTAATATTTTCATATCATATTTCCTTTTCTATAATTTAATTAAATTAAAACGTTAATGTTAAGTTAAGCACATGTATCTTTAATTACCAAACAAAAAAAAGTTATGATTGAATCAATATCAGGTAGAAGTTGTTAGTAACTTTACTACATCTTGTATAAATTATTATTTTGATTTAGCTACGCTATCTAATCTGATGTTAATTGGAACTTGATCAATAATTAGAAATGATTTTGCAAGCTGAAGTTCGTCAATAGTTAATTTCTCAATAAGGTCAGAAATTCCATCTTCTTTTTGTAAACAAAGCTTGGTTTCGTTACATTGTAAATACCATCTAACAGCTTGAACAGTATCTTGCGTGACACCTTCTCCATGCTCATACATGCTGGCAGTATTAAACTGAGCTTCGGGAACTCCTGCCTCAGCAGCGGTTAGATAATATCTAAATGCCTTTTTATATTTGCGAAAATAATCATAGTGTTCACCTAACGCATATGTTGCCCTCACGTCACCAGCATCATGTGCAATTTTATAATACTTTAAACCTGATTTAAAATTATTTTTACAATTACTATCCTCTATTCTTTGACACAAACCTGTAACATCTGAATCATAAAAAACAATTCCAAGTGCATATGTTGCATCAAGATTGCCCATTTCTGAATATTGTTTCCATATGTTGATAGCTTCTTTTTCATTTCCACCCAAAAATAACTCTAAGGGTGCTTTTGTACTTGAAGCACTTGAATATGTTAAAAAAAATAAGTTTAAAATAAAAAATATAATGATGGCGCGCCCGCGAGGAATCGAACCTCGGACCCACTGCTTAGAAGGCAGTTGCTCTATCCCCTGAGCTACGGGCGCATTATTATTTAAAATTATCCGCATAAGACTTCTTTATAATTTTCCTAGCAGACGCTTCAATGACTTCATAATCATAATTTTTAGATTTAGCAAAGTTTATTGCATCTTCTTTGGTGTCAAATTGAAGTTTAATCTGATTTTTTGTACTTGAGCCACCATGATAGCCAATCAGCGGATCCTGTGATTGATTGCTGTCATCAAGAACTTGCAATTGCCAAAGTCTATTTTTTGCTTTCCCAGACTGCATTGCAGTTTTTGATGGTTTAAATATTTTTACAGTCATTATTCTTCAGAGCCGTCCATATCTAAGAGTGTTTTATACAAATCCGGTCTTCTATCACGAAAAATCCCCCATGAGCTTCTAAAGTCTTCTGCTTTATCCAAGTCAATTGTAGAAATTAAAACTTCCTCTTTATCTCTAGATCCTTCAGCAACTATCTCGCCAGTATAATCTGTAATAAACGATCTTCCGTAAAAGAAATTTGAAATCTCAAAACCGTCTTCCGTGCCAATCCGATTAGAGGCAACTATTGGCACCTGATTAACTGCAGCATGGCCAATCATTGCTCTTTGCCACATATCTGAGCTGTCAAATTCATCTTGATTATCTGGCTCACCACCAATTGCT
>JADHQX010000072.1 GCA_016777745.1 Candidatus Pelagibacterales bacterium | reverse complement strand
AGTGTTTTGTCATTCAGAAAATTAGGGGCAACCAATTGGACGTTAAGTTTGTATGACAGCACCTAGTTTTGGCTTTGTCAGGCTATTGATGTTGTGATATCGTTTTGGGATGAAATGTCCAAAAGCAATCATATTTGATTTGGATGGTACGCTTATTCACAGTGCGCCGGACCTACACGCTGCTACGAACGCCATGCTCCAGGCGCATAAGCGCCCTCTGCTTGATTTGTCAACCGTCATCTCCTTTATCGGCAATGGAGTGGAAAAGCTGGTTGAGCGAAGCCTTGACCAAACTGGCGGCTACAACGAACCGCTCAGACAGGCCGCGTTAGATTTTTTTCTAATGTTCTATAATCACAATATGACAACTTTAACCCGGCCCTATCCCGGTGTATATTCTGCACTGCAAATTTTTTTTGATGCAGGTATTCCTCTTGGAATTTGCACCAATAAACCAACCAAGCCGGCGCAAGAAATCTGTGACCGGCTCGATTTAACGCGCTTTTTCAATGTGATCTTGGGAGCAGAGGATAGGGTGCCAAAAAAACCAGATCCAGCGCCACTATGGGAGTGCGTCAGCGATCTAGGCGCTCCGCTCTCGCAGGCGCTTTATGTTGGGGACAGCGCAGTCGATTTTTTTACGGCCCGTAACGCTGCTGTGCCATTCCGTCTGTTTTCAAAAGGCTATCTGAACGCAACTTTGCCTGACTTGGGTGAGGCCGATCGTTTTGAGGATTGGGCTGCGCACGGAATTCCAACTAATTAAAAAACAATTTCTATTGTTTCTCGATCATTACTGTCTTGTAAAAATTTGCTTTCTGAGCCACCTTCTTCTTTTAGGGAGGACAAATACATGAAAATATTTAATTCACTTATGTCATTCGCTGCTTTGGCATTAGCACTTTCACTAGCAGGCCCGATCGCGGCGCAGGATTGCCCGCGTGGCGATCTTGATAAGCGATTTTGTGACGTAGACGGCGATATGATTGCTGACACACCAACAGATCCGGCTCAACAGGTTGACCCTGATACGTTGATTTTTGCTTACACGCCTGTCGAGGATCCAGCCGTTTACAAAACTGCTTGGTCCGACTTTATAACACATTTGGAAAAAGAAACCGGTAAATCGGTTGTTTTCTTTCCGGTACAAAGCAACGCCGCTCAGATCGAGGCCATGCGATCTGGTCGCCTGCATATCGCGGGTTTCAATACTGGATCAAACCCATTAGCTGTAAATTGCGCCGGCTTCAGCCCGTTTACGATCATGGCGGCTGCCGATGGTGGCTTTGGCTATGAGATGGAAATAATCACATATCCGGGATCCGGGATCGAAAAGGTCTCGGATATTAAGGGTAAACAACTTGCTTTTACCTCGCCCACTTCGAACTCGGGTTTTAAGGCACCATCCGCGATCCTGAAGGCCGATTACGACTTTCTGCCAGATCGGGACTTTGAACCGGTCTTTTCAGGCAAACACGACAACTCTATTCTCGGCGTTGCCAATAAGGACTACATGGCTGCGTCTGTCGCCAATACGGTGATCACCCGAATGGTGGCCCGCGACGTGATCAAGGCAGATCAGATTGTGTCGCTGTACAAATCCGAAACCTTCCCGACCACGGGCTTTGGCACTGTAAATAACATTAAACCCGAATTGAGAAAAAAGATCCGCAACGCATTCTTTAATTTCCAATGGGCAGGAACAAGCCTAGAAACAGAATTTGGCAAAGGCGGTGAATCGCAGTTTATAGAGATGAACTACAAGGATTTCTGGAACGTGATCCGCAAAATCGACGCCGCAAACGGCGTCAGCTACGCCTGCGAATAAACATTGAAACGGCGGGCTTTAAAGCTCGCCGTTTCCAAATATAAATTTTGGGGCGGGGGGTCTTTCATGCTGCGGCTTGAGAAACTGGTAAAGACATACAAAACGGGGGATCAGGCGCTTAAGGCCGTCGACTTGGAAATTCTAGAAGGTCAAGTTCTGGCCCTTATTGGCCCATCGGGCGCAGGGAAATCCACCCTGATCCGCTGTATCAATAGACTGGTTGAACCCACATCAGGAAAAATCTATCTAGCGGGCGTTGAATTAAGCGGGCTATCCTCTAGCTCATTACGTAAAGAGCGCCGTCGCATGGGCATGATATTTCAGGAATATGCGTTGGTTGAACGCCTGACGGTTATGGAAAATGTATTGTCAGGACGGCTAGGATATGTTGGATTTTGGCGAAGCTTTCTGCGCCGTTTCCCGCAGCCCGACATTGATGAGGCCTTTCGACTACTTGATCGCGTCGGACTAGCGCATATGGTCGATAAGCGTGCGGATGAATTATCTGGTGGGCAACGCCAACGTGTCGGCATTTGTCGAGCACTCATTCAAAATCCCGCACTTTTGTTGGTTGACGAGCCCACGGCCTCGCTTGATCCGAAAACTTCGCGTCAAATCATGCGGTTGATTTGCGAACTTTGCAAAGAACGAGGATTGGCGGCAATTATCAATATTCACGATGTGGCCTTGGCGCAAATGTTTGTGCAACGGGTGGTCGGATTGCGTTTTGGCGCAACTGTTTATGATGGCTCTCCTGATGGGTTGACACCAGATAAATTGACTGAAATCTATGGCGAAGAAGATTGGGAAGCAACGATCGGCGTGGTCGATGGCGACGACGAAGTTGCTGCGCCATGAACGAAACCGTTTTTGACATAAATTCCCAGATTGGAAAACCCTGGAAAAAACCTCCGTTCATCCAACGACCTTCCTTGCGATGGGCGTTTATCATCGGCGCTTTAACATATCTTATAGCGGCGTATTTAACAATTGAGGTAAATTGGTCTCGTGTCTACGAGGGTCTAGAGCGCGGTAAAAAGTTCTTTTTGGCCTTTACCAATCCTGATTTTACGACGCGATCAACCGATATTTATGAAGGGATAGTGGAAAGCATCCTCATGACCGTCGCCGCCTCCGTTGTAGGCATAGCTATTTCGATACCAATTGCCTTGGGCGCAGCGCGCAACATCGCTCCGTTGCCAGTTTACCTAATCTGCCGTTCCATCATCGCCATCAGCCGCGCATTGCAAGAAATTATTGTAGCGATCCTTTTGGTCGCAATCTTTGGCTTTGGCCCGCTTGCGGGTTTCCTGACACTTAGCTTTGCAACGATTGGCTTTCTTTCCAAACTACTGGCTGAAGACATAGAGAGCATGGATAAAGTTCAGGCTGAAGCGATTAAAGCATCGGGTGCAAAGTGGATGCAATGGATCAACTATGGTGTACAACCACAGGTAATGCCGCGCCTGATTGGTCTCAGTATTTACCGCGTTGACATCAACTTTCGGGAAAGTGCAATTCTTGGGTTGGTGGGTGCGGGTGGCATTGGGGCCACGTTGAATACCGCATTTGATCGCTATGAATATGATACGGTGGCAGCAATTTTGTTACTAATAATCACGATTGTCATGGCACTGGAATACCTGTCAGGCGTGATCCGGGCGAGGGTACAGTAATGCCCGTGCAAGATTTAAAGGGTCAAAAAGTATGGCAACGTCGTAGTGGCCATGAGAGCCTGTTTCATTGGGTTTTATGGCTTATTGGGATTGCAATTTTTGCCTATTGTTGGCAGCAAATTTCAAAATCGACGACATGGTTCTTTGTGTGGGACGCTCCGCGTATCGCAGATGATATCTGGACTAGAGCAACGCCGCCTAAGTGGGAATATATCACTCAACTTGGCAAACCAATCTGGGACACATTGAACATTGCGACGCTTGGCACGCTGATTTCTCTGACCCTTGCGGTTCCCGTAGCATTTCTTGCGGCGCGTAATACCACGCCCTCTCGCTTTATCATTCGCCCTATCGCCTTGCTGATCATCGTGGCAACACGTTCGATCAATTCATTGATATGGGCGCTATTGCTGATCGCCATCATAGGCCCCGGCGTTTTTGCTGGCGTGATCGCGATTGCGATCCGCTCCATCGGGTTTTGCGCCAAGCTGCTTTATGAAGCTATTGAAGAGATTGATCAGACACAAGTTGAAGCTATAACAGCCACCGGAGCATCACGTTGGCAGGTCATGGCCTATGGTATTGTGCCACAAATTCTGCCTGCTTTTGCCGGCATTGCGGTGTTTCGCTGGGATATTAATATTCGCGAATCCACTGTGTTGGGGCTGGTCGGTGCTGGTGGCATTGGCTTGCAACTATCCTCAACGCTTAATGTTCTTGCGTGGCCGCAGGTTTCGTTGATCCTCTTGGTGATCCTTGCGGCGGTCGTCATCTCGGAATGGGTGTCGGCCAAAGTGCGTGGTGCAATCATTTGAATGCCGCTGAAGCTTTTGCCAGCTATGAACGTGTGCGCCATCGGTTGCCGGCAGCCAAACCTTGCCCTGACTATAAAAATCTCCCAAGTCTTGATGCGCTGGCGGACGAGATAGATGTTTTTCTATTGGATGCCTTTGGTGTTTTAAACATTGGAGACACTGCAATCGAAGGTGTACCCGAACGTATTGCCAGGCTTCAAAAGGCAGGCAAACGTGTTTTGGTCGTTTCGAATGCAGCTGGTTTTCCGCACGCCAAACTCATGGAGAAATACAAACGTCTTGGGTATGACTTCGCCCCTGAGGACGTGATTACCAGCCGCAAGGCCACGCTCCATGCGATGGAAAATGCACCCCCCTTCAGATGGGGTTTGATGGCGACACAAAGTCTTGGACGGGGAGATATTGAACCGTTTGACATGGTCTATCTTATGGAGGATTCTACAACTTACGACGAGGTTGACGCGTTTATATTGTTGGGCAGCGCCGCTTGGAACGACGAGCGCCAATCGTTGCTAGAGGCTACACTCAAAAACTTGCCGCGCCCTGTTTACGTCGGCAATCCAGACATCGTTGCTCCGCGCGAGGACGGGTTTTCGATAGAGCCTGGCCATTTCGCACACCGCTTGGCTGACCGGACCAGTGTGGAGCCGCAGTTTTTCGGTAAGCCATTTGGAAACATCTTTGATCTTACGTTTAGCCATCTCGGAAATATTGACTATAGTCGTACTGTGATGGTGGGTGATAGTCTTCACACTGATATTCTGGGCGGCCAGGCCGCTGGGCTGAAAACGGCATTGATTTCAGGCTATGGTTTTTTTGCGGGCCAAGACGTTGAAGCACCAATTGCAGCATCAGGAATTTGCCCGGATTACATTCTAGAGCGCCCGTGACGGCACTGTCGTGTGTGGACGTATATGGACCCCGCCTTTTTGCAACGCCTTAGTTAGAGCTGGATAGGTTTCACGGTTGCTGACGTATATCCGGCTTCTGAATGCGGCCCGAAGTATCGTCGCCGCGAGCCCCGATGGATTTCCGCTCGCTTCTTCCTCATTGGCTCCAAGGCATAGGCTTTCGCCGTGCCGGTCCACACATCAGGTTTAAGAAGCTACGAAACGTGTTGTCTCACCATCCCTTGCCAAGTTGCTGCAATTCTGTCGGGAGTGTCCTCCTTTATTCGTTTTGTCTGAGCTCTTCTCAGGCTGCTTGTGGCGTTTCGGGTCCGCGGTAATCCTCGTTTTTGGACAAGATAGACCACACAATTCGGGCATTTTTGTTGGCAAGGGCCACTGCAACTACATTTGGGTGTCGCCGCTCACGCATCCGGTTGATCCAGACGCTTCTGGCGTCCTGTTTTCCACCAGCTTTGCCAAGAACAGCTCTGGCTCCGTGGATCAAAAGCGTACGCAAGTACCGATCACCGCGCTTGCTGATCCCAAACAATCGAGACTTCCCCCCACTTGATTTTTGTTTGGGAACCAGCCCCAGCCATGCCGCAAACTGGCGCCCATTCTCAAAGCAGGACTGGTCTCCAACTGCAGCGACCAGTGCTGTGGCGGTGATCGGGCCAATACCCTCGATCTTCCCGATGCGCTGACACATCTCGTTTGTTCGGAAAAGGTTCCGGATTCTGCGGTCGTAGGAAGAGATGCGTTCGTCGAGAGCGGCTAATTCCTGATGAATGTCAGACGCCAGTTCTTGGATCAAATCGCCAAGATTGCGATCCGCCCCCTCCACGATTTGCGATAACGCTCGGCGAAGTCGCGAGATGTCTCGGCCAATGACAACACCATGTTCCGCCAGCAGGCCGCGTATCTGGTTCACAAGTCGGGTTCGGCTAGACACCAAACGTTGGCGGATACGGTGGACCGCCTGTATCTCAAGTTGTTCAGAAGATTTAGGCGGCACAAAGCGCATTGATGGTCGACTAATTGCCTCACAGATTGCCTCAGCGTCGTTCCGATCATTCTTGTTCGACTTCACATACGGAGTTACAAACTGCGGAGCGATCAAGCGAACCTGATGACCAAGATCAGTGAGCACCTTCGCCCAATAGTGCGAGCTACTGCAGGCTTCCATGCCGATTAGACAAGGCGGCAATTCCGCAAAGAACTGCGGAACCGCTTCGCGCCGCAGGGTCTTTCTCAAAACAACGTGATCTCGCATATCAACGCCGCACACTTCAAAAACGCTCTTCGCTAAATCCAAACCAATTCGGATGATCTCCATGGTATTCCTCCTTTGCTTCAATTGACCTTCATAAGATCACCGTGTGAGGGTGGCGAGGTCCATACCATTGGCTCCTTTTATGCAAGGGTTAATTTGAGTGACTTTGATGTTTGCAGGTTGCGGTCATGTGTCCGGCCTTTTGATGCGGTTGATAATACCGCTGGCCTTGATGAAGTCCGCGCGTTAGGTCCCAATCAGATTAGCGAGC
>JADHQX010000071.1 GCA_016777745.1 Candidatus Pelagibacterales bacterium | reverse complement strand
CCTGAAGAAGATATCTATTGGGGTGTTGAAAGTGAATGGCTTGCGAATAACCGCTATTCAGGCGACCGCGAATTGGCCAACCCGCTTGCTGCCGTGCAGATGGGTTTGATCTATGTCAATCCTGAAGGTCCAGACGGCAATCCAGATCCGCTTGCCAGTGCGAGAGATGTTCGTGAAACTTTTGGCCGGATGGCAATGAATGATGAAGAAACCGTTGCCCTTGTTGCCGGTGGTCATACTTTCGGCAAGGCGCATGGTGCGGGTGATCCCGGTCTTGTTGGTGCTGAGCCGGAAGGCGCGGCCATTGAAAAAATGGGTTTTGGCTGGATAAGCAGTCATGGATCGGGTAAGGGAAGCGATGCCATCACAAGTGGTATTGAAGGCGCGTGGACAGCGCACCCAACAAAATGGGATAATGGCTATTTTGATCTTCTTCTTGGCTATGAATGGGAGTTGACCAAAAGCCCGGCCGGTGCGCACATCTGGCATGCAATCGATCCAAAGGAAAGCGATCTGGCACCAGATGCCGAAGATGCTTCAATCCGCGTTCCAACCATGATGACAACGGCCGATATGGCGATGCGCGAAGATCCGAGCTATCGCGAGATTTCCGAGCGTTTCCATAAACACCCTGATCACTTTGCCGATGCGTTTGCACGCGCTTGGTTTAAATTGCTGCATCGTGATATGGGGCCGAAAAGCCGTTATGTTGGGCCAGAAGTGCCGGATGAAGAACTGATCTGGCAAGACCCGATCCCTCCTGGCAATGCCAATTATGAGGTTGATGCGGTCAAAGCCCGTATCGCTGCCAGTGGCCTAAGCGTTCAAGATATGGTCGAAACCGCATGGGCAAGTGCATCAACCTATCGCGGTTCAGACATGCGTGGCGGTGCCAATGGTGCGCGTATTCGCCTTGCCCCACAAAAAGATTGGGCAGTAAACAAGCCTGATCAACTGGCGCGGGTTTTATCCGTTCTTGAGCCGATTGCGGCCGACACAGGCGCATCGGTTGCCGATGTGATTGTGCTTGCAGGTAATGTTGGTATTGAACAGGCATCGGGCGTGAAGGTTCCATTTACGCCTGGTCGCGGTGATGCAACACAGGCACAAACTGATATTGAATCATTCGAGGTTCTTGAGCCGGTTGCTGATGGATTCCGTAATTTCCAGAAAACCGACTTTACCGTCAGCCCAGAAGAAATGCTGCTTGATAAGGCCCAGCTATTGGGTCTTACAGCGCCGGAAATGACCGTTCTTGTTGGTGGTATGCGGGTCTTGGGCATCAGCGAAAACAACCATGGTGTCTTTACTGAAACACCGGGCAAATTGACCAACGACTTCTTTGTCACTCTGCTTGATATGGGTGTTGAGTGGACGCCAACCGGAAACAACTCCTATGAAGCGCGTGATCGTGTTACTGGCAAAGTGGTGCGTAGCGGTACCCGGGTCGATCTTGTCTTTGGATCAAATTCCCAGCTTCGCGCACTCGCCGAGGTTTATGCGATCAGCCAGTCACATGATAAATTTGTGGCCGATTTCGTGGCAGCCTGGACCAAGGTGATGAATTCTGATCGGTTTGATATTGCCTAAAACGGCCTATCTTTAACCGGCATAAATAATCGCGTCATCCCAGTTAAATGGGATGACGTTAAATGGGATGACGTTTTTTGTTGAAGATATAAAAAAATCTAATCGAGACTTTCGGTTTCGAGAAGTCCCCAGACTGCTTGTCGTTTGATCCAGCCGCGAACATCATTATTTGCTACACGACACCATACTTTTGGACAGGATTGTAATTCCATCAGCGCCAACCGCTCAGCAAGGGCGACAACATTTGATGTTTCATCAGGACTGGAATGGATTTTCGCCATATTATTTTGCACCAGCACCATCCGCCTAAGTGATAGAACCGATCCATGCATCCATCCTGCGGTGCCATCATGATCAATCACTTTGCGCCAGATACCAAATTCAGCATCAACCAGAAGCGGCAGACCAGCTTTTTGATACTGCCATAAAACTGGATATTCCCGCCCGGGCCCAGCGCGCAAATTAGCCTCGTCAAATTTCAATGTCACATAGCGTGGTACGGGTAAGCCACTGCCGCGAACGGTCAATTTGGCCTCTTGTGCTTCCGCCATGCCATATCCGACTGGCCAGTCAATTGGCAAAATCACGGCTGGTAATAGCCAGAAAAGGCCAAAAATCAGCGCCATGGTTAGCGATTTTTGAAATATCACAATAATTATTTTTGTCATGCTGCCCGTTGTTCTGGTAGAGTTTTTTTTCGGTATTTGGTGCAGATTGATGCGGGTCAGAGAATTAATCTAATAGACCCTTTGTCCTACACCACAAGCTTAGGGTTTTTTTAGGCCAATTGCCAGCCAGAGTTCGGTATTTGTTTTCAATTTAAGAGAGCCATCAATGAGTCAAACCAAACCAAAAGTGATTTTGACACGCAAGCTCCCGGAGACAATTGAAACCCGGATGCGCGAGCTTTTTGACACGACTTTAAATGATGGTGACAAGCCGCTAAACCATGACGAGCTGGAAATTGCTGTCAAGACAGCTGATGTTCTTGTGCCAACCGTTACTGATAAAGTTGACGCTGATTTGATTGCCAAGGCCGGAAGCCAGCTTCGTCTGATTGCCTCATTTGGAACCGGCGTTGATCATATTGACCTTGCCGCGGCAAAGGCGCGCGGCATTACCGTTACTAACACCCCCGGCGTGTTAACCGAAGATACGGCTGATGTTACAATGGCATTGATTCTGGCGGTGCCAAGGCGGATTGCCGAGGGTGATGCGCTGGCACGATCAGGTCAATGGCAGGGCTGGTCGCCAACGGGCATGCTTGGTCATCGCATTAATGGCAAACGGCTTGGTATTGTCGGTATGGGCCGTATTGGCGAGGCTGTTGCGCGGCGTGCGCGTGGATTTGGCCTGTCGGTGCATTACCATAACCGGAAACCGGTTCACCCTGAGACAGAAGCCGAACTTGAGGCAACGTATTGGGAGTCACTTGAACAGATGTTGGCACGGGTTGATATTGTGTCGGTAAATTGCCCACATACGCCTGCAACAAATCATCTATTGTCGCGTGAAAGGCTGTTGTTGATGCAGCGCTCGGCCTATCTGGTGAATACATCACGCGGCGAGGTGGTTGATGAAGTCGCTCTTGCTAATCTTTTGGCGCAGCGTCATATCGCTGGTGCTGGACTTGATGTTTATAGCAGTGAGCCGAATATTCCGGCTGGGCTTCGCGATTTGTCAAATGTTGTTTTGCTGCCCCATATCGGATCGGCGACCATTGAGGGGCGTTTGCAAATGGGTGACAAGGTGATCATCAATGTGCAGACATTCTGGGATGGCCATAACCCGCCGGATCGGGTGATTGAGGCCATGCTCTAGCCATATCTGGCTTGTGGCATTATCCTGCCAAATCTGGCCAATCGTTTTTGGTTTAATTGAGTTTAAACCGATCAATATTGGTTAGCGCTGATCTTAATCCGCAATGCCAGATGACGTGCCGCAACAACTGCAACCAAGCCGTGCGGCGGTTTGAATTTCCATAAAATTGCTTCCCGCTGCTTCAATCAGTAAAAGCCGTCCGGTTAGGGTGCGCGGTTGGCCAAGAATAATCTTGATGGTTTCAAGTGCCTGCAATGTACCAACCAATCCGGCAACAGGCCCAAGAATGCCCGCTTCGGAGCAGCCCGGTGCCTGTTTTGCATCGGGCATGGCCGGGAACACGCAACGATAGCACGGGCTGCCAACATGGCCTTTGACGCTGCTCTGAAAGACCGAGACCTGTCCTTCCATGCGCACCGCCCCGCCAAAGACAAGCGGCTTGCTTGCCGCATGCGCTGCATCACCAAGAAGATAGCGCGCTTCGGCATTATCGGTGCAATCAACAACAACATCATGTGCTTTTAATAATTGTTTTACATTGCCGCTGCTGAGCCGTTGGCCAAGCTGCGAGATATGAATTGCCGGATTGATTGCGCTTGCTGCCATCGCCGCTTGCCGAGATTTAAACAGGCCAACATCGCTGTCTTTATAAATGACTTGCCGGTTTAAATCGGTTCGCGAAACACAATCATCATCGATAATGGTAATTGTGCCAATACCGGCAGCGGCAAGATACATAATCACCGGCGCACCAAGCCCGCCAGCGCCAACAATAAGCACCCGCGCCTCCAATAGTTGTTCCTGACCACCCTCCCCAATTGCTGGCATGATCGCCTGCCGGGCATAGCGTTCTAGATCATCATCATTCAGCATAATGCCTCACAAACCGGTTGAGCCAAAACCGCCAGTGGCACGCGCGGTATCGTCAAGATCATCGGCTTCAACTGGTGCCATGATGGTGACAGCGGCAATCACCATCTGTGCAATCCGCATGCCGTGGGTGACGGTAAAATCATCATTGCCATTATTCACCAATATTACCGCAATTTCGCCCCGATAATCACTATCAATTGTCCCAGGGGCGTTGGCAACGGTAATTCCATATTTTAATGCAAGGCCCGATCGCGGCCGGATTTGCGCCTCATAACCTTCTGGCAATGCCATTGCAAACCCTGTTGGAATATCCTGACGCATATTTGGCTTGAGACAAATTGGCTGGTCAATTGCGGCGGCAAGATCAAGTCCGGCAGCTCCGCGTGTGGCATATGATGGCAAGGCAAGATCGTTAGCATGCGCCAGCCGCCGAAATTTCACTGCAAGTTGGTTCATCTGGTCAATTCCGCTTCGATATGGTCAGCTAGTGTTTCGGCAAGATCCGTTTTTTGCATTTGCGGCCATTCTTCAACGCCATTTGCACTTACCAGTATAGCCTGATTTAAGGCGCTTCCAAAAACTGGATCGCCATCACCGCCAACCTGATTGGCAATAATCCAGTCGCATCCTTTGCGCTGGCGTTTTTTACTGGCATTTTGCAATAGATTTTCGGTTTCCGCGGCAAAGCCAATGACTAATTTTGGCCGGTTTGCCGCAGATGAAATATGCGCCAGAATATCGGGGTTCTGGCATAGCGCCAACATCATGCCAGCATTGGGGTCTTCCGGCTTTTTCAATTTCTGATCAGACATTGACTTTGCACGCCAATCTGCAACCGCGGCTGCGCAAATGGCGATATCGGCAGGCAAGGCCGCCTTGCAAGCGGCCAGCATCTCATTGGCGGTCGTGACCTGAACCATGGTTGCCTGATCCGGTGTTGGTTCATTAACTGGCCCGCTAACCAAAATTACATCTGCGCCGCGCTTGGCAAGGGTCGCGGCAATCGCATGGCCTTGCTTGCCAGATGACCGGTTGGCGATAAAGCGCACCTTGTCAATTGGCTCGATTGTTGGGCCTGATGTCACAATGATTCGTTTGCCTGCAAGCGGGCTTTTATCATGGTTTTGGGTGTTGGCCGTATTTTGCGGAGTGATAAGCTGCATTGCGGCTGTGGCAATGTCTGCCGGTTCGCACATCCGCCCTTCGCCCTCTTCGCCGCAGGCTGTATCGCCGCTTACCGGACCAATCATATGAACACCGCGCTGGCGCAGGTTGGCGATATTATGCTTGGTTGCCGCATGCGCCCACATTGCCGGATTCATCGCTGGCGCCATTGCTACCTTCGCCGTGGTCGCAAGAAGAATGGTTGTCGCCAGATCATCGGCAATGCCGGCATTTGCCCGCGCCATAAAATTGGCCGTTGCCGGAACAACAAGAACAAGATCGGTTGATCGCGCCAACCGAATATGCCCCATCTCAGCTTCGTCAGTTAGTGAAAATAAACTGTCATAGCATTTCTCACCAGTAAGCGCGGCAAGGCTAAGAGGGGTTATAAATTGTTTGGCACCATCGGTCATCACGCCGGTGACATGCGCGCCAAACTGCTGCAATTGGCGGGCGGTTTCCAAGGCCTTATAGGCAGCGATCCCGCCAGCAACGATAAGCAGAATCCGCTTTCTGGAATGGGTGTCATTATGCAGTGGCTGCGAAGATGTCGCGGCAGGGCCAGCCAGAATTTCAAGATCATCAGCGCGGATTTGATATCCTTTTTGGGTCAGCGCTGCATAAATAATGGGTTTGGCGCGCTCAGGTAAATGACCACGGGTCATATAATTGCTGATCGCGCTTGGCCCCACATTCAAAAGCTGCTGGATGGCATGGCGGCCGCCCAATGCGGTAATGATTGCTGATAAATTCACAGAAATTGCTACTTTCGCTGTTTGCCATTAGATAGTGATAAAATTATCACAAAAATTCATATAATTTCCATTTATATCAAAATTTGATGAATATTTGTGAAAAACTTGCAATGGCAAGCAGAAGTGCAAGCAGAGCAACCCGCCCGGGCCATGTTGCCCGTGGTGGCGTGATTGGTCTTTGCTGTGCGGCTTCGAAAGCGCTGAGTAATTTTGGCACGCGTGCCATGATTTGCATCAACTCAACAACAAGTTGTTCGGCGCGTTTTTTTACCCCAGCCTCATGCTGCATCCATGATTCGGCCATTGGCCGAGCTAATTGCCACATATCGGCTTTGGGGTTTAATTGCCGGGCAACGCCTTCCGCCATCATCATGGTTTTCTGTAAAAGATTATATTGTGGCTGCACCTCGATTTCAAAGCGGGTTGCCAGCTGGAAAATCTGTCCCAGAACAACTCCAAGCGAGACTTCGCCGAGCGGTTTGCCCATTACCGGATCAGCAACCGCACGAACCGATTGTGAAAATTGATGAACCGAAACCCCCTCGCCAAGCATCCCAGCG